>JACDAW010000326.1 GCA_013695245.1 Pyrinomonadaceae bacterium
CACCTTCAACTTGCACCTGAAAGAGTGCGAGTATCGGTTCAACCACAGGAACAAAAACCTGTGCCTTGAACTACTCAAGTTACTTGAAAAGAGTCCCCTCTAGATCAGCTTTGCTACTCTAGAGCCAAAAATTATAAGCAGCAACTCACGCGCAAAAGAAAACTCCGGCAGAATAATTCTGCCGGAGTTTTCTTTACTATAAATACATCGCGGGTTGCTGGATATCTGCTAGGCTCCCCCAAACCATCACAGAACGTTTCCAGCAACCCGCCAATCGTTGCCCTTTGACCGCTTGCTAAACCTCCGACTCCGTTCCCCAAAAGAGCCGATGTCCGCTTTCAAAGTGACGGAAAACCTCCCCCAAAGTTTTCGATCACTGCCGTCTCTTGAGCTGTCACGATTTTTCAACACCTCATTATCAACGTTCTCTCTTTAAGCAATGAATGTGCCAAAAACGAATGGGCAGTTCTATTTAAACTTGAACGCTGATTTTCTCTATAATAATGCTGATTTTCTCTATAATAAAGGGAGAACTAACGTAAAGCTACAGTGCCCTCCTTTGCTTATTATTTTGCTTCTGTATCCATCCTATACTTAACTCATGTACTACTGCATGATAATAATTCGCCGCTCGTGTTTTAAGCATTAAGAATTGTCGCCCATCTTTAAATTAAAAACGGCTTTAATTTCGCCTACCTTTTCCCCTCGATGATTCTCGACCGCAAATGTTGCATAAGGCGCGAGCTGCTCCAGCATCTCGTCGTGCAAGACGCCCAACTGCCGTAAGGATTCGATCACCACCGTTGGGCGCGCCCGGCGATCTTCGCCGTCCTCAATCTTTAATGCCAAGCCGAAACCCTGCGGCCATCGCTCGCACGGCAGCACGCCCGCTGTGTAAACCCCTTCTGCGCCGACTTTTGAAACGATACCGCCCTTCGCCGTTCGCATCAATTCCGTGTCGAGCCGCTCAGTCGTGCCGCCAACTATTTCAGGATGCTCGGTCATCGCTCGGACTATCAATGCACAGGCGCGGCGCACTTCAAGGTCAAAATCGCTGGGCGGTGCGACGAGGCGCGCATACATCAACGCCATCTGGCTCATGGTGATGCCGAAGACGGGAACGCCGCAACCGTCCACGCCGACCGCGATGTCTTCAACGGCGACATCGGCAAAATGCGCGATTGTTTTTGCGATCTCAATTTGCACCGGATTGTCCGCTTGATCGTAAGTCTCAGGCGGCGCGCCGAGATGAAGCGCGAGGGCAAGCATTCCTGTGTGTTTGCCGGAGCAGTTGTTCTGCAAAACCGTAGGGCTTTCTCTACCTTCTCGCAACTCGCGCGCGACTTCGCGGCTAAACGGTTCATGCGTGCCGGATTTGAGCCACGTTTCGTCAAGCCCGATCTTCTTTAGCATTCCCGCCACCGTCTCGACGTGAACGTGTTCACCGCTATGCGAGCCGCAGGCAAGTGCGACCTCTTCGTCAGTAAAATTGAATCGTTTGGCTGCGCCGGATGTGATGAGCGGAAGCGCTTGAAAGGGTTTGGCGGAGGAGCGAAGATAGGTGACGAGTCCGCGTTCGCCGAGTTGCGTGATCACGCGCCCGTCGCCTCCGACCGCAACGACGTATCCGCGATGGCGCGATTCGATGATCGAGCCGCGCCGCACTTCGACCAGCGACTCCGGCACGGGCGGAGCGTTGGAGTTAATTTTTTGGTTCATCGGCAAGAGGTAGCTCGGCGCTTGTTTTGTTTTGCGGGCGCGGCGGGCGCACTCCGGCGCGGTCGTAAAGCGTGCGCCCTTTCCACGTTACGCCGCGACCCGCAGCTATTTTGAAAGCTGAATTGAGAAGGATAAGAATGAACAGAGCATGACCGAGCGGCACGGTCAAAGCGTAAACAAATGGTATGCCCCAATTGCGATTGATTACGGCGAACGTCGCCACCTGCACAAGCCAGACTACAAAAGCCGGAACGAAAAGGCGCGTCCATTCAACTCCACTGCCGGACGCGATCATTAACAAACAGAACGTCCAGAGCAGCGCGGGAGCGACGGCATATAGAAAAACGGCGACGGAACTAAAGACCGCGAACGGTAGCGAAAACTTCGCTCCGGCGAATAAATTTTTCGTAAAACCTTCCCAAATCTCCTGCAAATTCGTTTGCATCCGCGTGCGCGCGAGTTCCGGCGCGTAATCAATGCGAAGACGCGCGCCGCTCCCTTTTAGTAACGTCGCCATGCGCAAATCTTCCGCCACGTCTGCCCGCACCGCGCTGTATCCGCCGACGCTCTCCAAGCTTGTGCGCTTCATAAAGAAGAATCCGCCGATGCCGACCGCCTCTGCCCGGCGTGGATCGTTGACGCGCTCCATCGGCATCGCCATCAACATAAACCAACCGAAGGTCGGCATAAATACCCGTTCCCAAAACGACAGGCACTCTATGTATGGAACCAAAGTGACAGCGTCGTAGTCGCCCGCAAGCGCGTGCTCCATGGCCGTGCGCACCGCGCCGCGCGCAAAGAGCATGTCGGCGTCGGTCGCCAATATCCAATCCGCGCTTGCGACTTCCAAAGCTTGTTGTAATGCGTGCGGTTTGCCGAGCCATCCGGCAGGAAGTTCGCGCCCGTCAATCACGCGCAGACGCGAATCGCAGCGGGCGAGCGAATGCAAAATCTCGCTTGTCCGGTCGCTCGAACGGTCGTTGACCGCGATCACCTCGAAGGACGGGTAATCCTGCGCGAGCATTGATTGAATCGAACGCTCAAGCACGCGCCGTTCTTCATTGCGCGCCGGAACGAGAATCGAAACAAGCGGAGTAGCTCCACTTTCAGACCACTCTTGCTTTAACGGCGCGAGCGGCTTTTGTCGTTTGACGCCGCGCAACGTAAGAAACATGCTACCGAGCCACAGCAACGCCGTCAGCCATGTTAAGCCGACGAAAACATCAAAAGAATTTAGCGCAAGCATGTGATCGGTATAAAAGCGGCACGAGCATATTAAACCGCGCATCCCGACTCTGCAACAATCTTCCCAAATAATTAAAGCCGCCGCCTCGTAAGGCGACGGCTCAAGTTCGCTTGCCGAATCGTTCGCGGATTAACGGCGACGCCTGCTGCCACCGCTGCCACCACCGTACTGCAAAACAGTGAGTTTAATTTTGCGGCGGCCGAAGCGCATGGCTTCACTCGTCGAAGGCACCCACACGTCGATTTTACGCCCGCGTATTGCGCCGCCCGTATCATGCACCGTGTATTCACCGCTATAGTTTCCGGCATCAATTCGCACGCGCGTGCCGAGCGGCAGAACGCGGCGGTCGGCGGCTATCGCGCCCTTATAAACGTGAATCCCGCTCGCCATGCGCCCGCGCAGAGAGTAGGCGGTCGCAACAAAGCTCTGCGATGCGGACGAGAGAGCAGAACTTTCTTTCTTCTCAGAGTCGCCCCTTCGTCGCGCTGACGCTTCCGGCATTATAGTAACAGCGACGGCGCTCGAACCGTCGTCGGGCACCGCGTCCTGAATGCGAGGTTGTTGTAAATTTTGTGCGAGGGAAGGTTCCGCGTAAGACGGAGCGGCATGGAAAATCAAGCTTAGCGAGAAAAGCGCGATTGCCGCCGCGCTTCCCCCGTAGAGGGAATGCTTCATTTATCGGGTCTCCTACTTAAAGTTCGGCGCTTTCAACAACACGCGAATCGGCTTACACCGAAACTCGTAACTCCGGCTTAGGAGATTAAAAAATCAACCGGAGCGGGGAACGCAAAAAGCCTGCGAACATCTGAAAGCGAAAGAGCAAAAAAATAAAAACAAGCGATTACGGGGATACCCATTCGCTTGTTCTGTAAATAAGCTAACACAATTTCGTGAAACTTGTCTAGCCGAAAGAAACGGCGGGGAAAAGGACGATAGAGCAGTCAAGAGTCGGAATAAAAACGGTTAATCTTCTGATTCTCGCTCCTAACTTCCTTCGCTCATCCCCTCTTCTGCCACTCTCCGGCATAAACTATCTCGGCTTCGCCCGTCAACAAAACTTCCCCGTCTGCGCGCCATTCGACCTCAAATGTCCCACCCGGCATATTAACGCTCACGCGCCGCCCTGTGTGATTCCCGACCGATGCCGCGACAGTCGCCGCGCACGCGCCCGTCCCCGACGAAAACGTTTCGCCCACGCCGCGCTCCCACACCCGCGCCTCGATCTTTCCTTCGTTAACCACCCGCACAAAGATGACGTTCGTTTTCTCTGGGAAACTTTGGTGCGATTCAAGCTCATGCCCTAAACTCCGCCAATTCGCTCGCTCAAAATCATCGACAAACACGCAGCAGTTCGGGTTACACATCTGCATCGCCGTCACTCGCACCGTCTCGCCTTCGACCGCGAGCGGATAATCAACGACGCGCTCCTGTGGAGCGTCCGTCAACATCGGAATCCGTTCGCTCTCGAATTGCGGCCGTCCCATCTCGGCTTGGAAAAGATAACGCCCCTCACCTAAATCTTCACGCAGACGGAAAAGCTTCACGCCCGCCCGCGTCTCAAAGCGCAACTCATTCTTCGTCCAAAGTTTTTGGTTATACAGATAAGCGGCAGCGCAGCGCGTTCCGTTGCCCGACGATGCCGCCTCGCTTCCATCCGCGTTAAATATGCGCACTCTAAAATCAGCTTCCTCAGATTCACCGACTATTGCTACGCCGTCCGCCCCCGCGCCGTAATGACGATCACAAACCTGCCGCGCAAAGTCGTTCAACGAAGCGATTGAAGATAAATGTTTCGCTTCAAAAACAATGTAATCGTTGCCGTTGCCGTGAAATTTTATGAAGCGCATAAATTTTGATAATCACCGAGTTGCCGATAACAATTTAAGGCTTATTCCTTGTTCAAACGCCAATGCCATATTTCTCCGTCATCAGGGTCATGCAGCGATCCGATATTCTTCATCCCCACTTTCTCCAACACTCTCGTTGAAGGATTAACTTCGGCAAGCGTATGGGCGTCCACCATTTCAACGTGTGGGTGCGAGAAGGCATAATCAATTAATCCTTGGGCGGCTTCCGTCGCCAGACCTCGACATCGGTAGGCGGGGACAATCGCGTAGCCGATTTCTACCATCCCCGCTTCATCAACTTTGCCTTTGAATCCACACTGACCGATAAGCACCTGATCTTTGATGTGGATAAGCAGGTATGCCCACCAGCCAAAGGCGTCCGGGTGAGCTTTAAGATATTCATAGCCAAATTGTATGGCTTCAATGCCTGCCACTCCGGGGAAATCAAACCAGTTATTGAACACCGTGACACCAAGCATCTGCTCAAGTTGCTTTTGATCATTTAAGATCGCCTCAAAGTGCTTCAACTCACACGGGACGAGTCTTAAGTTTGCGGTTTCAATCACAATTTCACCTCACGCCATACACAAGCCGCGCGCAGGGCGTATCATCGTCTTCATTATGATTTTCCAGTAAATGACGCGAGCAAGACGGCGATCTGCTCTGTGTAGTTCACTCTTGCGTCTAAGTCTCGCGGGTAATTATTAACGAGCAGCGAAAAGACGAACCGCTCGCCCGATGCGCTCGTCGCATAGCCGGAAAGCGACGTGACGCCTGTGAGCGTTCCTGTCTTCGCACGCACGTTGCCCACGGCGGACGTCCCTCTCATGCGCGTGCGCAGCGTTCCGTCCACGCCCGCGACGGGCAGCGCCTCACGGAAAACGTTTGCGTATGCGTGACGTGACATGTAAACGAGCAACTGCACGGTTGTGTCGGCCGTAATGAGATTACCGCGCGACAAACCTGATCCATCCGCCTGTATTACTTTGTCCGTATTAACTCCGGCCTCGCGCAAGAAAACTTTAACCGCCTCGATTCCTTTCTCCGCGCTTGTTCCCGCTCCATTCGGATTAACATTTTGACCGAGCGCACGCAGGATAAGTTCCGTGTAAAGATTCTGGCTGGGCTTCAAGGTTTGCGCCGCGATGATACTTAACGGCGGCGATTGCCTGTTTGCGATCTCGACGAGCGACGAGATCGGCGGCAACAAACTTGTGAGACGAGTTTCGGCGTCAACCGTTGTCGTCTTTCCTGCAACGGACACACCACGTTGTGCGAGCGCCGTGCGTAGCATAGAAACAAACATCATCGCGGGCTGCGCGACAGCAACGCCGCCCGTAAAGCCCGGATCGTCCTGCGGCAAACTACCGCTCAGGTAAATGATGTTTTGACCGAGCGGACGATACACGCGCAAGCTGCGCGCCGTGCCGCGTGCTGCCGTCGTCGTCTTATTTATGATTTTGATTAATGATGGCGTGCCGCCTGTCGCGTTGGCAGTAACCGCAATAAAAGTCGCCGCCGGGCCGGTCGTCACAACACACGCATCGCCGACGCGCGCGCCCGGTTTAGCACTTAGATCAAGAGCGTTATCGTTGATTGTGAGCGCGCTCACCTCCGCCCCGTAATACCATTGAAGGTCGTCCCACTCCCACCCGACGCCGAGCGGCGCGCCCGTGAAATAACTTTCGTCTCCGACGAGATCGCCCTCGATTCTCCGCACGCCCGCCGCCGCAATCCGCGACGCGAGATCGTTAATCGCGCGAAAATAATCACCGTCGTTAAAGCGCGCCGCGAAGCTTGGATCGCCGCGCCCGTAAACAATCAGATTGCCGCGCACCGCGCCCGACGCATCGGGTCGCGCCGCCGCATACACGGATGTTGTGAAGCGATACTCCGGCGTTAAGCGCGCAAGCGCAGCCGCCACCGTGTAGATTTTCATATTCGACGCTGGCAGCATAAACTTGTTCGCTCTCTCTTCAAAAACGACGCGCCCCGTATCAAGCGAAACGATTTTCACGCCGACAAGCGCGGAGGCAAGTTGCGGCTGAGCGAGCACCGTCCTGATCCGCGCGCGCAACTCCTCAACGCTCTTCGGCGCGTTTGCCGTCGAACCTGAAAGGGTCGGGATCGGTGTCGGCGTAGGTGTTGGAGTGGGTGTCGGTGTGGGAGTCGCCTGAGGCGAGGCGGAATTAATGCGCCTGTCGCGTTGCTGCTGCTGTTGCGGCGGCGGCTGTCGTTGCTGCTGCGCGCGAACTCGCACACCATCTGACGTGAGCAACAGACATAGCAGCAATAACAGCGAGAGTGATTGCGACTGAAAGTTTTTACGGATCATCGGATAGAATTTTGCTTGTCAGCGTTAGCGAAAAGGTAAAAAGCGATGCGCGAAGAAGTTAAGCGTTGCCAGCCATGATTGTATTCGATCAACTTGCTTTGATCGAATCAATTAGTTCGGCGCAACTGGCAGTCGCCGTGCCGAGTTTGCCGACGACGATTCCGGCGGCGTGGTTGGCGAGCACGGCGGCTTCCGTAAGCGTCGCTCCGGCGGCGAGCGCGGCGGCGAGTGTGGCGATCACGGTGTCGCCCGCGCCCGTCACGTCGTAAACTTCGCGCGCGGTTGTTTTGATGTAAACAGGCTTATCATCATTTTCCAGTAACATCATTCCATGTTCGCCGCGCGTGACGAGCACCGCCCGACAGCCGAGACGCCGTTTGATCGAGCGCGCCGCTTCAACCATCGCGTCGTCTCCCGTGTCCTCGATATTCGCCAAGCGCAAAGCTTCGTGATGATTAGGCGTGACGAACGTCGCCGGACGGTAAGCGTCGAAGTTGCGCGTTTTGGGATCGATAAAGACTGGCACGCCTCGTTCATGCGCGAGCGGCAAGATTTCGGCGAGCGTCTGCGGCGTGACTGCGCCCTTATCGTAATCTGAAACTACCAGCGCATCGGCAGTTTGGAGCGCGCGCTTAAGAGTATCAATAATCGCCCGCTCTGTTTCACCGCTAATAGGCATGCGCCGCTCACGGTCGGCGCGCACCACGAGTTGGTTGTGCGCGATGATGCGTGTCTTTGAAGTCGTCGGGCGTCTTTCGTCAACGATCAGTTCTTCATCCGCGCCAGCTTCCTTCAACAAGGCGAGCAGACGTTTTCCGGCTGCATCATCACCGATCACACCGACCGCCGACGCGCCGCCGACGCCGAGCGCGCGCAAGTTAGCAAAGACGTTTGCCGCGCCACCGAGTCGCGCCGATTCACTGCGCACGTCAACCACGGGCACGGGCGCTTCCGGCGAAATGCGCGTCACCTCGCCCCACACAAATTCATCAAGCATACAATCGCCATACACCACCACGCGCTTTTCGCGCATCCGGTCGGCGATATCTTCGACGCGCTTTCGTGTTAACTCAGTCATGAATAATTCGTTCTTCGGTGTAGCGATTACGTCAAGCTGAAGCGGCGGTTAACGTCGTAAATCACATCAACTTCACAATGTCGCACATTGTTCATATTGAATTTTATCCACAACTCTTGCGCGCCGGTCGCTGCTATCCAGCACGCGCTCAGTGGCTTGAATCACTTGCTCAACCGTGATGCGTTCGATGCGCAGTGATAAATCGTTAGTCGCTTCCTTATCGTTTTGTGAACCGATGTTTTCCGCCTCCACAACTTCGGCAGGCGCATCAGTCCAAGGCGACCACTGCGCCGGACTTGACGAACCGAAGATGACGACGGACGGCGTGCGGACAGCGGCTGCGATATGCGCGATGCCGCTATCATTGCCGAGGAAAATACGCGCGCGCGCGGCTAACGCCGTCACTTGCGGTAACGACAGATCGGAGACAGCAAGGATAGGGACAGAAGATTCTTTGATTAACGCGGCAAGCACCTTACTTTCATTTGGCGCACTGACCGCAACAGGCATCAATCCCTGCGCGCTAAAATGTTCAGTGGCGCGCGCGAATTTCTCTGTCGCCCAACACTTCGATGCAAAAGCGGCCGCCGGATGCACGAGCGCGATCTCGGTCGTCGCACAAAATCGCAGAGCGTTACGTTGCGCGGCATCTTGCAGTTTCGCTTCTACACTTTGAATGGCTTGCTCGGTCACAGCGAGATGCGAGGGCACGCGACCGCGAAGAGGCACGCCCGTCCATTTGAGCAACGCTAAATGGCGCGCCGCCGTGTGCTTGATTTCAGTTCCCCATAAAACATGAGCGGGCGGCGCGATGATATTGTGTAAGTGCTTGAGCCGCGCGTGATCATAACCGATGCGGTAGGCGGCACCGGAAGCGCGCATAAGCAGCGCGGCGGTCGTGCCCGCGTGAAGATTAAACGCCACATCATATCGAGCGCGACGCAAGTCTCTGCCTACACGCAGGCGCGAGGCGAGACTATTGCAATCAATCGCAATCGTGCGGTCAATATCTTCGTACCCGTCGAGTAAGGGCGCGACCCAATCTTCAAGCAACACATCAATCTGCGCTTCGGGCAAAAATTCGCGTAAGGCGTGCAAGAACGGCGTAACTAGCAC
>JACDAW010000291.1 GCA_013695245.1 Pyrinomonadaceae bacterium
ATGTTGACGATTGCGTGGATCATTCTGTCGGGTCTCTGGTTTTTCGATTCCTCCAAAGCCTTCGACTTTCCCGAAGGAGCTTTCATGCTCGATTCGAGTTTCTTCACGGGGCTAGGTGCGGCGATGCTGATCGCCGTCTATGATTACTGGGGTTACTACAACGTCTGTTTCCTCGGCGGCGAGATGCGCGATCCCGGTCGCACCATCCCGCGCGCCGTGCTTTATTCCATCCTGCTGGTCGCCGCGATCTACATTGTGATGAACATCTCGATCTTAGGCGTTATTCCGTGGCGTGAGTTTGCGGAGACGGCTAAATCTGATGCGCGCCGCTATGTGATCTCATCGTTTATGGAGCGGCTCTATGGACGTTGGGCGGGACTCCTTGCGACGCTGCTGATCATGTGGACAGCGTTTGCGAGTGTGTTCTCTTTGCTCTTGGGTTATTCGCGCGTGCCGTTTGCGGCAGCCAAGGACGGCAATTATTTTCGCCTATTCCGGCGCGTGCATCCGCAACATCGTTTCCCGTATGTGTCGTTGCTTGTGATGGGCGGGATCGCGGCGCTGTGTTGTCTGTTGCGATTGGCCGATGTGATCGCCGCGCTCGTCGTGATTCGCATACTCGTACAGTTTCTCGCGCAGATCATCGGCGTCATCGTGTTGCGCGTGCGCCGCCCTGATCTGCCGCGCCCGTTTCGGATGTGGCTCTATCCGCTTCCGGCCGTCGTCGCTTTCTGCGGCTTCGCGTTTGTCCTCTACAGTCGCCCGAACGCTTTGAAAGAGATACGTTACGCCGTCGTGCTTGTCGCTATCGGACTTATCATCTATTTCGCGCGCGCATGGCGTAAAGGCGAATACCCGTTTCGCACGCGCGCACAAAGTTAAATCAATAAACTTCTAAAAGAACACGTCTGAAAGATGAACAACCTTCGTGTCTTCAAACAACCTTCCGTTTCCACTTGCCTTGACGGAAGACAAGCGCGCTGACTATGGCTAAGGTCGAGAACGCAATCGTCATCGCCAGAAAGACGCCGCGCGGCCCCAATCGGAAAACGAAAGCCAGCACGTAAGCGAGCGGAATCTCCCACAGCCAGAAAACGAAAAGATTAATGAGCGTTGGCGTTCGCGTGTCGCCAGCGCCGTTAAACGATTGTGTAAGCACCATGCCGTAAGCGTAAAACAGAAAGCCGCAGGCGACGATGCGCAAGCATTCGGTTCCATAACTCAGCACTGCTGCGTCGGACGTAAATACCCGGACGATTCTTTCGGCGAAGATCACAAATAGCAATCCGATGATGCCGAGAAAGCACATGTTGTAAAAGCCTGCGAGCCACACAGCGCGTTCAGCGCGTTCCGGTTTTCCCGCGCCGAGCGCCTGCCCGACCATCGTCGCCGCCGCGTTCGACATGCCCCACGACGGAAGCAGCGCGAACATGATGACGCGCATCCCGATTGTAAAACCCGCGAGCGCGTCGCTTCCGAAGCGTGAGAGCACGCGAATCAATCCGATCCAACTCGCCATCCCGATGAAAACTTGAAACGCGCCGGAAGCCGACAGACGCAGTATCCGCCACATCAACGCGAAGTCAGTTTGCAAATGAAGGCGCGCCAAATGGACGCGCCCGCCCGGACGAAGTAGTTTTGTGAAAGCGTAGAGCGCGCCTGTGCCGCGCCCGATTGTTGTAGCGACGGCCGCGCCCGTCACGCCGAGTTCGGGGAAGGGGCCGAGTCCGAAGATGAAACACGGGCCCAAAAGAATGTTGATAATGTTCGCCAACCACAACACACGCATCGCAATCGCCGCATCACCCGCTCCGCGAAAAACGGCATTGATGAGAAACAGCATCATAACGACGACGTTTCCGCCGAGCATCACGCGCGTGAAGTTTGCGCCGCCCGCGACGACTTCGCGCGTCGCTCCCATCACCGTGAGCAGGCGCGGGGCGAGCAAGATGCCGAGCGCGCCGAGCAAGACGGCGATGATGATCCCTAGAAGGATCGCTTGCGCTGCCGCGCGTGATGCGCCCTCCGCATCACGCTCTCCCGTGCGGCGCGCGACCAGCGCCGTCGCGCCGATGCTCAAACCCATCGCCGCCGCGTAGACGAGCGTCAACATTGATTCGGTAAGTCCGACGGTGGCCACTGCATCGGGCCCTAATTTGGCGACAAAGAAAACATCCACGACGGCGAAGACGCTTTCCATTACCATCTCTAACACCATCGGGACGGAGAGCAGCAGAATCGAGCGGCCGATTGAACCCTTCGTGTAATCGCTCCGCGAACCGCCGAGCGCTTCCCGGAGCGACGACCACAAACCGGGCGCGGGTTCAACGGTTTCGTCATCCGTTGCGAGGCGCAGCGTTTCGGTCGAGTCAGACATTTATTTCACCGTTGGAGGTAGCGGCGGTAGGCGAGGATGAAGCGTTTGCACTGAAGTAGAAATGTTTGAAGAAGGAAACGAAGTAAGCGCGAAGGCAAAAGTAAAAAGGTAAAAGGCAAAACAGGAAGAACGCTTCCGCAGCGCGCCAACTTGAGTTCTCTTTCTTCACTTTTTCATTTTTGTCTTTTTGCTTACTGCGTGTCTCGCTGATCTGAAGTTTAATCTGAATTCTATTTTTTCTGCATCAGCGTCCAACGCCACTGAGCGCCTTCCTGATTGGTGCCTGAAATTTTCATCACGCCATTCTCCAGCGTGCCTTCGAGCACCGAGTAGCCGTTACCGACGACGATCTGCACGAAGTTTCCCGATTGCTTCCACGTGCCGCCGACCGAACCGGTTCTGATGGTGTAGCGAATCTTGCCATCCTTCAGCAGTTCGATGGTAAATTCTCCGGCTTCGACGCTTGTTCCCGTCCAAGTTGTGCCTGCAAGGTTCAACGCTTCGTTGCCTCGCGGACTCTCCTCCTGCGTGCGCGGCTCAGGCGTGGTTTCCGTTTCTGCTGTCGTGTTAGAAGCAGTCGTTGACCTCTGCCCCGGCGCGGAAAGAATCAAATCATCCGCTCGATAACCCTCTACAACGGCGAACGGGCGTTGCTCTTTTCCGGCTCCTAAATCAAGCAGCACCTTTTTAGGCACGCGCTCCTGCAAATATCTGACGAGGCTGCCGAGCGTTACCTCTCCGCGCTCATTCGCTGCGCCGCCCTTTAAGCCTTCGACCAGCGCCCATGTAAAGTAACCTTGATGCTTTTCTTTGTATTCATACGCGCGGCGACCGACGGCCGTTGCATACAA
This sequence comes from Pyrinomonadaceae bacterium, assembly GCA_013695245.1. GTDB lineage: Bacteria > Acidobacteriota > Blastocatellia > Pyrinomonadales > Pyrinomonadaceae > JACCYN01. Next base: position 3,229 of record JACDAW010000291.1, read on the forward strand.
AGTAGCGAACGCCACTACTTCGCGGTTGCGCACATCGAAGTTAAAGCCGCGCGTGTAGGCAGGCGTTAATGGATTGTCGGCGTTCGCGCGCCCGACGGGGTCGTTGCGGCAAGCGTCGAGGATCATTAAGACCTGCCCAATACCAGCCTTACGAATCCTGTCCTTAACTTGTGTGACGTTGATTGCCGTCTGCTCAAGCAAGTCCACGTCGTCGCTTACTTGCGCATCGGAGGGAAGCAGAAATGCTTGCCCGCCGCGTTCGATGCCGTGTCCGGCGAAGGCGAAGAGAAGCAATCCATCCTTTGGCACGGCGGCGGCTAAATTTGAGAGTCGGCGCAAGATATTGCCACGCGTTGGTTGGCGCTCGGCCGGTTGATCGGAAGCCAGCAGAGTCACCTGATCGCTTGGAAAACCTGCGTAGGTGACGAGCGATCTCACGAGCGACTTGGCGTCGTTGGTCGCGCCGCCGAGCGTTGTGATTTGTGTGTCAGCGTATTTATCAACGCCGATGATGACGGCGAAGCGTTTCGTTTTATTCGGCAATTGTCTGACGGGCGTTGACGGCGGAAGCCCAAGCCCGCGAGAGTTGGTCTGCGTATACGCAGAGGGCGCACAGAGAAAGCAAATGGAAAAAGCAAGCGAGGCGGCCATGCGCGTCCACAAAGACGCGATCGGTGAACGGTTAAATGTCTTCTGTTTCATTGAGCTACCTCTATAATTGTTGACGGCAAAGTTCAAGCTTGCCGTAACTGTTGGCTGAGTTGTAATCCTTTCCTCAGCTTGATAAAACGAAACTTTGTTCGAGTAGGATTGAGCCGTCTATTATCGCGCGCGTCTCTTCTCATCTCGCGCGGCCAATGGGAAACTCGGTTCTATATCTACCGGAACATTTTTCAAGCGTTCTAAAGCGTTTTGCATCTGCGGCCTGACGACTCCGTATCTGTCAAGCATCGCTTTCGCTTTCTCATAAGAGCCTTCGGCTTGCAGCGTCAGAATGTCGTGCGTCAACTTGCGCACCGCCTCTTTGATGCGTGAAGGCACAACGCTGAAAGTTCTCGAACGTTCGTCGAATTTGATCGCGCCTTCGTCCGTCAGATAATTAAACTGCAAAGCAATGCCCTTACCATGCGCCTCCGTGATCCCGAAACGCACGGAGCGAAAGGCGCTGGCGAGAAACGTCGTGTAGATCGTGCGCTCCATCCGGCGGTCAACCACACCTTTATCCATCAAATACTGCAACGCCCAGAGTCCCGTAATGTCCGCTTTAGCTTCCTCGATGGCCGAGTATGTTTCCTTGAGTTGCTTGCGCACAGTTGTCTCTTGTCCGTTTAGTTTGATCGTTTGCGGCCCCAATCCGTGCATCAACTCATGCGCGAGTATGTGTGTGAAGAAGGCCTCGAAGGAGACATCACGCTGCTGAGTTGAGTTGAGCACAACTCTTGAGATAGGCAGGAGTATTTGATTAAATTTCGCGTCCTGCACGTTCTTCAACATCACGCGCTTGGAACCTTTTTCATTTACCACGCGTTCGTCGTTAGGCAAGTTAAAGGCGGCCGTTTGCACGCCGCTGTTGCCTTCGCCGGAAGAGAAGGCGACGTTGACGACGCGGATCGGCGAAGACGCGCCGAGTTTCGGATTACGGTAGCGCGGCTCGATAGGCAAATTGTTTTCAAGTTCTTGTAAATAATTACTGAAGCGCGCGAGTTTGGCCGTTTCAGTTTCATCGCGCAGCGTCACGTAAGCCTCGAACGCAGCCTTGTAACCGAAGTGCCTGTCCGAGTAAGTTTCATAGGGGCCGATGGTCACGTCAATCGGCGCATCCAATTCCATCCACGCCACATCGCTTTCATAATAATCATTCGATAAAAATGCACGGGCGCGCTTGTTGAGGAAATTTTTAAGCGTCGGGTTAGCCGTCAGTTCAGCCGCTTCGCGCAAAAGGTTAGCGGCGGGCACGAGAAACTCTCGATACTCTTCACTGTACGGCACGGCTTTCAATTTTCTCTCAGAGTCGCGCCGGATCGCGTAGAAGAATCCCGTCGCCTTCTGGCGCTCTTCATCATTAAGTGTCTCTACCCACTGATTAAATTCTTCCTTCGTCATGTCATCGGGATAATGCGCGGATTGCGGCGGCCGCTCGCGCGGCACACCTGCAATGAAAGCAATGTTTTCGTCGAGCTGCGACCACGGCCCGTCATTGATAAGAAAGTAGTGAAGACGCGCGCGCCCTAAAGCAGTGTTGTCTGCTTCAAGTCTGCCTTTAACCCGCTCGTTGCCGCTCCAAACCTGTCGCAGGAAAAGCGGATCAAGCAGGCGCGCAGCTTCAATGATCTTCATGAGCGCCGCCCTGTCGCCGGGCGAAAGGCGTGACACGTCGGCGGTGATAACGGTCGGAGCGAAACGTCGAATCTTAGCGTTAAGCGATGCGAGTTCGGGAGAAATTCTGCGCCCTTTCTTCTGCGGCATCGCAGCAACTGGCAACATAAGGCTAAGAATCAGTGTTATAGCACACGCATTTAGCCGTAATTTCATGAACGAATGTTTCCCTCTCTTAAGAATTTACTTCCAATCTTCGGCGGCATCAGTAAATTGCGATTAGAAATATCAAATCACGATTGCTGCGGTCGCTTCGAAAGCTTTATTTCAGGTTCTTTTCAGTAACGCTGATGCTCGCTTTTACAAATTTCCCGCCTTCGCTCTGGCGAGCCATCTCTCGAATCGCGTGGTGTCAACTTTATCTTCTTTGCCACGCCGGAGCGCTTGCTCAGCGACAGTTAGAGCTTGATCTTTTTTGCCCGCAGCAAACAGAAGTTGCGCTTTAGTGGCGAGATTTTGGAAAGTCTCTTTAACCTTGATGGACTGCTCAACCCACTTCAGCGCTTCGTCCCATTTGTCGTCGTTGGCATACTGATTGGCGACGGCGAGAGGGATTCTCCAGTCGGTGGGATTGGCGGCGACAGCAGCGTCAATCTTGGCGCGCATCAGCGCCTCCACGTTCGGCACCTCAACCGTGAAGGGCACTGCCATCTTCTCCCAACGGATCACGACCTGCGCGGAGTTCGGCGTGACAGCCGGGATGCTGTAGAGCAACCACTCCTGATTGTCTGCCGTCATTTGTGGCTTCGCCTTCACGCGCAGCGCATCCTTCTTTTCATCGTAACTGAAACTGCCCCACTGCCCCGCGTCGCTGTTGAAGATGATCGTCCACTCGTCGCGTCCCGGTATAGTGTGAAGGCTATAAGTTCCGGCGGGAAGTTTCTGCCCGTTAATTAACACGTCATCAGTAACACTGAAAGTCGTCGCCTCGTTCGCGCCCGTGCGCCACACGTGGCCATAAGGGACAATGGGCGCATCCTTCGCGCGCTGGCTCGCGTCGTCCAACGTTGCCGTACTGTTTGCGTTGCTTGCCGCTGCTGTCGGCGGCGCGTCGCCCCAGATTTTCCGATTCTTAACGGCCGGGCGGCTGTAGGTGATCGTGATGTCCGTAACGCCGACGGTCTGTGTGACGGTTGCCTTTTGGCTTGGGCGCGGCAGGCGCACTGCCGGAGCTTGCGCCGATGCGTGTTGCGCCGCGCACAGAACAAGCAAAAGAAGCGCGAAAGCGGAAGTGTAGTAACGTTTAAAGAAAATCATTGATGTCTCTCCTCGTCATTAAGTTTGGCAATGGTACTCTTGCTTAACACGTTTGCGAACAGTTTTATGACAAAAAGGCACATGAAAGATACTTTTCTTCAGCAGTCTATTATACACAAACATTGCTGTTTCGAGATTGAGAAGAATTAGCAACGTGCGTCCTTAAAAGTAGTATTATCTGCTTTACCGGATGATTATGGAAACACTAACAACAAAGCAGCGTTCGCATCTCAGGTCGCTGGCGCATCCTTTAAAGCCATTGCTGCACATCGGCAAAGAAGGTGTGACCGAGACGGCTTTGCGCACGATCAAGGACTCCTTCAACACGCGCGAACTTCTAAAACTTAAAGTTCTTGAATCAGCTCCTGAGAACGCCCGCGAAAGCGGTGAACTTATGGCGGAACGACTTGAAGGCGTGCGACTCGTTCAAGTGATCGGTCGAACTGTGGTTCTCTACCGTCGGCATCCTGAGAAACCGGAGATAAAATTCCCGCGCTAGAATCAATACCGCACTCGGCGTCGTCTTTGGTTTAATAGCTGCTTGCCGCCGCGCGTCCGAACGGATATGGTTTTGCTTAGGGTATGAAGATGAATCTATCAATCGAACATTTGAGGATCGAGAAGGCTAGCGAGCATGACACCGGTTTGATCCTCTCTTTTATTAAAGAACTTGCCGAGTACGAACGCTTGTCACATGCCGTCGTGGCCACCGAAGATTTGCTCAGAGAAGCTTTATTCGGAGAGCGCCCTGTGGCCGAAGTGCTCATCGGTTATTACAAAGATGCGCCGGTCGGCTTCGCACTCTTCTTTCATAACATCTCTACTTTTCTCGGACGGCGCGGCATCTATCTCGAAGACTTGTACGTGAAGCCGGAGGCGCGCGGTAAAGGCGTCGGGCGGGCGATGCTGATTTACTTGGCGCGTTTGGCTAAAGAACGAAACTGTGGGCGATTGGAATGGGCGGTGCTGGATTGGAACGAGCCAGCGATTAAGTTCTATAAAAATTTGGGAGCGGAAGCGTTGGACGAGTGGACGACCTTCCGCGTAACCGGCGATGCGTTAGAGCGTTTAGCGAGTAAGTAATCATCTTGGAGCTATAATTTTAATTGTGAATACGCGCTATATTTTGAATGCGGCCGGTGCATTCCTACGGGGAATTGTATGATCAGAATCGGAATACCGAGAGAAGTTCATCCGGGCGAACGCCGCGTGGCAGCGACGCCGCAAACGGTGCTGCGTCTGCGTAAACTTGGCTTCGAGGTTGCGGTGCAGACGGGCGCGGGCGACGAGATCAACTGTTCGGACGCGATGTATCGAGAAGCCGATGCCACTATCGTTAAAGATGTCAGGCAGCTTTGGGAAGAATCATCGGTTGTGCTGAAGGTGCGCCCGCCGGAGCAGCATCCGGTGCTGGGTGTGCATGAAGCGGAGTTGCTGCGCGAAGAGGGCTGGCTGATCGGGTTTATCTGGCCAGCGCAAAACAGAGAGCTTCTCGCGCGTTTGTCAGCGCGCCGCGCGACGGTGTTTGCAATGGATTGCGTACCGCGAATCACGCGGGCGCAGAAGATGGACACCTTAAGCGCGATGGCGAACATCGCCGGGTATCGCGCCGTTGTCGAAGCGGCGAACCACTTTCCTCGATTCTTCGGCGGACAGATGACGGCGGCGGGAAGGATCGATCCGGCGAAGGTGATGGTGATCGGCGCGGGCGTGGCCGGATTATCAGCGATTGGCACGGCGCGGGCGCTGGGTGCAATTGTAAAGGCATTCGATCCGCGCTCAGCGACGCGCGAGCAGGTGCGCAGCATGGGCGCTGATTTTCTCGAACTCAACTTGACGGAAGACGGAGAAGGCGCGGGCGGTTATGCGAAGGAGATGAGCGATGCGTTTCTTCAAGCGGAGTTGGCTCTGTTCGCGGCGCAGGCGATGGAAGTTGACATCATCATCACGACAGCGCTGATTCCGGGGAAGAAAGCTCCGACGCTGATCACGACGGGAATGGTGGAGAGCATGAAGCCCGGCTCGGTGATTGTCGATCTAGCTGCAGAGCAGGGCGGCAACTGCGCGATGACGCGACCGGGCGAGGTGGTGACGCACAAGGGAGTGACGATCATCGGATACACGGATTTGCCGAGCCGCATGGCGAGCATGTCCAGTCAGCTCTATGGAGCAACTTTAGTGGCGATGCTGGGGGAGCTTCTCTCAGGTGATGGGTTGACGGTTAACCTTGAGAATCAAGTCGTGCGCGGGGCGCTCGTGCTTCACGATGGAGAGTTAACTTGGCCGCCGCCCACGCCGCCGCCGCCGCCCGAACCCGGTGTGGCTTCTCAAAATGGTGTTAGCACACCTGTTCACGCTGGCGCACAAAATGTTATCAATCATGAACGAACTGAAGGCGTTAATTTACTGTGGGTGGCGCTGGCGGGCGCAGCGTTGCTTGGCATCGGCTTCATTGCGCCTGCCTCGACTCTCGGACACTTTACCGTTTTTATGCTGGCGTGCTTCGTCGGCTGGCAACTGGTTTGGAATGTTAAGCCCGCGCTGCACACTCCACTGATGAGCGTCACGAACGCGATTAGCGGAATCATTCTTCTCGGCGGCATGTTGCAGCTTTCCAACTCCGCCTTCAGCATGACCACGATCCTCAGCGCCGTCGCCGTGCTCATCGCTGCGATCAATATCGCGGGCGGCTTTCTAGTAACGAAACGAATGCTTGCAATGTTCCGCAAGTAATGCGTTGCGGGGAGGAGAGTTCGTGTGCGGGATAGCTTCGTAACCATCGCTTATATCGCTGCCAGCGCGTTGTTCATTTTGAGCCTCGGAGGGTTGTCTCGCCAGCAAACAGCAAGGCGCGGTAACCTGTTTGGGATCGCCGGAATGCTTATCGCACTTACGGCGACCGCCGCGCGCATGGACTTTGGCGGCTACGGTATTCTTGTTGCCGCATTGCTTCCGGGAATAGTGATCGGAGCGTTGCTCGCTTGGCGCGTGCAGATGACGGCGATGCCGCAATTGATAGCGATCCTGCACAGCTTCGTGGGATTCGCGGCGGTGCTCGTCGGCATCGCAACTTACCTGAGTCAGCATCAGCAAGTGGGCGAAGGTGAAGCGGCGATCCATCTCATCGAAATCTTTATCGGCGTGTGCATCGGGTCGGTGACATTCACGGGGTCGGTCATCGCATTCGGGAAACTTCAAGGAAAGATTACGGGTCGTCCGTTGCTAATACCCGGTCGTCACTTAGTTAACATTGCGCTCTTAATTTTTACCGTTGCGCTCGGCGTCTGGTTCTTCCGCGCGCCCGGAATTGAAGGGCAGACGGCGCTCGTTGCGGCGACAATGCTAACAGGCCTTTTAGGCGCGCACTTAGTTCTTGCCATCGGCGGCGCGGACATGCCGGTGGTGGTTTCCATGCTGAACAGTTATTCGGGATGGGCGGCGGCCGCGGCCGGTTTCATGTTAAGTAATGATCTACTGATCATTACGGGCGCGCTTGTGGGAAGTAGTGGCGCGATACTTAGTTACATCATGTGTCAAGGGATGAATCGCTCGTTCCTGAGCGTGATGCTCGGCGGTTTCGGCACTGAGGCGGCCACGGCTTCGAGCGCTGATACGAGCCAAGAAGGTGTGGTGCAATCCGTTGACGCATCGCAGGCGGCTGACCTTTTGCGAGGGGCACGGAAAATCGTGATCGTGCCCGGTTACGGGCTGGCGGTAGCGCAAGCGCAGCACGCGCTCGCAGAGGTCGTGCGTCTGCTGCGTGAACGAGGCGCGGACGTGCGCTTTGCGATCCACCCGGTGGCGGGTCGCCTGCCCGGTCACATGAACGTACTGTTGGCCGAGGCAAACGTACCCTACGACATCGTCTTCGAGATGGATGAGATCAATAGCACGCTAAATGAGGTGGACGTGGTGCTCGTGATCGGCGCAAACGACATCGTCAATCCGAGCGCGATGGAAGACCCTTCCAGCCCGATTGCGGGTATGCCCGTGCTGAGAGTCTGGGAAGCGCGGACGGTCGTTGTGATGAAGCGCAGCATGGCGAGCGGTTACGCGGGAGTGAATAATCCGCTCTTCTACCGCGAGAACACTCTCATGCTCTTCGGCGATGCCCGCAAGGTCACGGATGAAATCGTCACGGAGATGCGCTCACAGCTTAATAAATAACAGCGCGCTGGTCTTCAATAATCCTGAAACTCGCGGTCGGGTGTACGCCGTTAGTTAGACATGGCAGGCAGATCACGTCGTGTCCCACTAGCTCGACTTTTTCCTCATTCTGCTGATAGCCACAACGGCCGTAATAGCGCCGACTACACCTCTTGTCACAGCCGGGTTTGCGTGTCCCACCAGCAAGTTCTGAACGACGGTGGAGGCAACTTGAATTCATTAATTTTGCAAGAACATAAGTTGGGGCGCGGCGCGAATTTTACAGCGATTGCGACAAAATGTATTTGAGCGTAAATTGTGAATGTGAAGCAGTCTCCTTCAATTGATGTGAACATGAATCAATCATCAGATAGCCATTCGACCTTAACGATAAATGGCGAGACGCTGCGCTTGAAAGATGCGTCGCCGACAATGACCTTACTGGAATTTTTGCGGCGGAGCGGGCGCGTCGGCACGAAAGAAGGTTGCGGCGATGGCGATTGCGGCGCTTGCACGGTGGCCGTCACGGGGCAGGGCGCGGACGGCAAAGCTCACTACAAAGCCGTAAATAGTTGTTTGATTCCGCTCGGCGCGATGATAGGGCGGGAAGTTATTACGGTGGAAGGAATCAGCAATGGACAATTGCACGCGGTGCAAGCGGCGATGGTTGAAACAGGCGGTTCGCAATGCGGGTATTGTACGCCCGGTTTCATCATGAGCATGTTTGCCGCTTATTACGATGGCGCGGTGGATGATGTGTCGGTGGAAGGCAATCTTTGCCGTTGCACGGGCTATCTACCGATTCGACGTGCGGCGCAGCGAGTGGCGCGTAAAGTGAGGGCG
>JACDAW010000340.1 GCA_013695245.1 Pyrinomonadaceae bacterium
GGGAAAAGCGTGAGGAAAAACTCCGCGCTGAATTCCTTCCCAGAGCAGCCGACTCCAGCGAATATGATAATAGCCGTCAACGTCGAGGATCGCGTTTGTCGCAAATTGCAGATAGAAAAAGACGACCGCGATTGCCGTCGCGCCGACCGCGAGATGTCCGACGCGCGCCCACGATGTCGTTGCGCGATCTAACTCAACATCAGCGCTTCTTTCTTTTGATTCCGAACGGAGCGAATCAACTTCAACATCAGATGACATGGATTAGAGATTACTGTTTCTCAAGCGGCTTTCAAACTTGCGCTAAAGCCCTGTGCTTCTTCTTTAGCATCTTTCGCGGGACAACATACCACAAGGGCGCGCCGCCGATGAAGCGGACGCGCCCCGATTAGTTAAGCTTCCGCTGTCCACAGCGTCTTTAATCGCACAAACGGTCGATCAGTTCGAGCAATGTCAGCGGGTTGATCGGCTTACTCAAGAAAGCGTTGAAGCCGGAGGAGAGCGCTCGCTCGCGGTCGTCGTACATCGAAAAGCCGGTGACCGCGACCAAAGGCACGGCCGCATAATCCGGCAGACGGCGTAGGGCTTCGGCCAGATCGTAACCGTTCATGCCCGGCATCCCGATGTCTGAAATAATGATGTCGAAGTGTTCGCTTTCAGCCGTGGCGAGCGCATCATTTGCGGAGAAGGCCGTCGCCACCGTGTAGCCCGTATGCTGCAGCAGCATGGCGATCATCTCCGCTACGTCCGGCGCGTCGTCAACAATAAGCGCACGCGGTTTGCTCGCGTCGTTATCTGTCCCAGAGAGGGGTTGCTTAAACTCATCCGGCGCGCCGGATAAGTTGCCGCCGAACGAAAAACTGTTTACCGGCGGAGCGTAGTAAGTGCTTGCGAGGCGTCCTACTGCTGTCTGATGTGTTGTTTGCATAATCATAGTTTTGACGTTTCCCTACGCGCATCTTTGCATAATTTAGATGTTTATTAGTTCTCCATTTCCTCAATCTTTGGTTACTTCAGGCGTCATCTGCGGCGGCGGCAGTGCGCTTTTTTGAAATACTTCTTCGACCCGCGCGATGAGTTTTGACGGATCAATGGGTTTGGCAACGTGGGCGTCAAAGCCTGCGCTTAACGCGGCTTCAACGTCGCGGTCGCGCGCAAATCCCGTCAGCGCGATGGCCGGAATATCTGCGAATCCGGGCTGAGCGCGAAGTTTCTTAAGCAACTCGTAGCCGTTTGCGTTCGGAAGCCCGATGTCCGAGATAATGAGATCGAAGGACGAACGCGATGCCGCTTGTAGCCCTTCTTCCGCCGACGCACAAGCTGTAACGCGATAGCCGCGCTCTTCAAAAACAAGGCGCAGCAGCTCCAACGTATCGGCGGCATCTTCAATTACGAGTACACGCGCCGCTTCGCTCGCCTTCAGCTCTTGTTCGCCGGAAGATTGAAAGACTTCATGGCGCATCAGATTTTCGATACGCGGAAGGCGAACGCTAAACTTGCTTCCTTGATCTGCGCCCGCGCTCTCTGCCATGACCGTGCCACCGTGCGCTTCGACAAAACTTTTAACGAGCGCGAGTCCAAGTCCCAAGCCGCCGTAAACCCTCGTGTTCGAGCAGTCTGCCTGACGAAAACGCTCAAAGACGTGCGGCAGAAAATCTTGCGCTACGCCCTGACCTTCGTCTTCTATATCAATTTGCACACTCTCTTCTTCCGACTTGCAGGCGACGCGGACGCGCCCGCCATCGTGCGAAAACTTAACGGCATTATTAAGCAGATTCCAAAAAATCTGCACGAGCCGCGTTTGGTCGCCCGCAATCGTTAAGGGAACCCTTCCGTTGCACGAATGAAGATCAATACTGATATTGCGTGCGTTCGCTTGCGGTCGCACCGTTTCAATCGCTTCCGCTAGCACGTTGTTAATTTCAACGGACTGTTGCTGGATGCGCATCTTGCCGCTCAGGATGGCAGACATATCGAGTAGGTCGTTGATCAAACGGGTGAGGGCTTGCGAATTTTTGTCAATTACGGACAGCCCTTTATTCATATTTTCGGCGGACAACTTTCCGCCGCGCATCATGTGCGTCCAACCGATGATCGGCGTCAGCGGCGTGCGCAATTCGTGAGAGAGCGTGGCCAAGAATTCATCTTTGGCGATGTTGGCGTGCTGCGCTTCGCGGTAAAGTCGCGCATTATCAACGGCGATGGCGGCGCGGCGCGCGAGGTGTTCGGCAACCGCGAGATCGTGTTCAGTGTAAATGCGATTCGATTCCGCCATCACGCATGTGATCACGCCGAGAGCGCGTTCGCGCGCGACAAGCGGCACAATCATCGCGGAGCGAAGACCAAGCTCACGAACAATTTGTAGGTGCTCAGAGTTTTTCGTCGTCGTCGCTAAAAGTTCATCGGTGATTTGCGGATAGAATGCCGAGCGTCCGGTGCGCAGCACTTCAGAACCTCCGCCAACGTCGTCAGGAGCGGGCGGATAACTTTCTTGTAACTCACGCGCAATCTCAACCTTCACCGGGTCAGGATGCACAACCGCCAATCGGCGAAGAACTCCCTCTTCGTCAACCATATCAATCGCGCACCAATCAGCGAGGAACGGCACGATTGATTGCGCGACGCTGGCGAGCGTCGTCTCATAATCGAGCGACGCCGCTAAGATTCCGCTGATGCGCGAAAGGAAAGCCGCGCGTTCTTCCGAGGCTTGCGCTTGCGCCCGCGCCCTCTCCGCCGTCCCGAACAGCAGCGCATTATCAACGGCGACGGCCGCTTGAGCCGCGAGTCCGACGACAATGCGTTCGTGGCGCTCCGTGAAAACCCCTGCGTTTGAATGTCCGAAGAAAAGCCCGCCGAGCACTTTGCCGGAACGCGAGATAACGGGAACTGCCATGTAGCTTGCGACGGGCAAGTGATTCTCCGGCATACCGTTGTAAGGAGGATTTTTGCCGTAACGTTTATCCTTCGTCACGTCGTCGAGGCGCACCACGCCTTCGCCGTTGAAAGTCGGGCCGAAAATCCCTGTGTTACGCGGCATCGCAAGATTGGCGAAGGCTTCGCGCGGAACGCCAGAGATCGTGTAGAGCGTGTAGGATTCGCCGCGTTCGTCGTTGACATTGTAGAAGAACGCGCCGAACTGCGCGTCCGTTAATTCCGTCGCAGCATCGGTCACGGCCTGCACGAGCTTTTGCAAATCCAACTCGGCCGAGAGAACCTGCCCGATGCTGTTGACGGTTTCAACCGCGTCGGTCTGCTCGCGCAAACTCTCTTCGATCTGTTTACGTTCGGTGATGTCCGTGCAGGTGCCGATCCATTCCCTGATACCTCCGTCCTCTTCCATCACCGGCACACCACGCGCGGCGAAGTGTCGGTAGTTTCCGTCGCGCATTCGTATGCGATATTCGGCGTCGTAAAAACTTTTCCTCTCCACCGCGTCGCGCCAAATTCCTGCCGTGCGTTCGCGGTCATCCGGGTGAAGCGCGTCGAGCCAGCCGTAACCTTTAACTTCTTCCTCGGTTTGCCCCGTCGCCGCGCGCCAGTCAGGAATGTCTTCAACTTCACCGTTAGCTTTGGTCGTCCAAACGATTTGCGAAGTGGCGACGACGAGCGAGCGGTAACGCGCTTCATTCTTCCGTAGTTCTTTTAGAAGTTCATCGCGTGTGCGCAAAGCCACTTCAGCTTCATTGCGCGCTCCTTGCGTGCGGGCGAGCAGTTGCGCGCGGTCTTCTTCCACTCGCTTGCGCGCCGTAATGTCACGCTGCGTGCCCCACGCGCGGCTGACTTTGCCGTTCTCGACAATGCCGATCAAGTTATTGAGGAAATATTTAGGTTGGCCTTCCTTGTCGAGTTCATGTGATTCAGCATCAACGAGTTGATAGTTGTTATGAATTAGAGCGCGTAGGTATTCGACGTTGCGCTCGTCCGTGCGCGGCAGCATTGCGGCGAGGCGCGCTCCCGTAATTTCACCCGCTTCGCGGTAGCCGTACATTTGTGCGAACGCATCGTTACATTCGGCTAAATAGGCGTGCTCGTAGAAATGCTCGATTTGCTCGTCAACCGAAAGATCAATCGAAATCGGTTGTTCGAGTTCTAAGCGCCAGATGGCTTCGGTGCTCTGGCTGACGAACGCACGGTATCGCTCTTCACTTTCGCGCAGGGCTGCGGATTGTTGATGCGATGTTTCAATCGCGCCTTTATAACTTTCAGAAACGGTGACGAGTTGACGGCGAATGAAGTATGCGAGCAGCGTGCCGACGAGCAAGCTTAATCCAATGCTCATCGCGGTTGCCACTTGCGCGGAACGTTGCGCGGCGCGCGAACGCCCGGCGCGCAGGGTCTCTTCCGTGTTGATGAAGGAAGTGAACTGCGCCCGCATCTCGTTCATTAAGCGTTCGCCTTCGCCGCTCCCGACATGCGATAAGTAATCGCCGCCCGTTTCGCGCAGTGCGACTGATTCACGGGCGAAATCGCTCCACCGGGCATAAGTTGTCAGTATGCTTTGTATCCGTTGGAGTTGTTGCGGGTTATCGGAAACTAAATTTTGAAGTTCATTGAAGGCCGGGGC
>JACDAW010000344.1 GCA_013695245.1 Pyrinomonadaceae bacterium
AATAGTATTTGACTTCAGGAGTTGACGGGCGGCTGGAGGGAATCGAACCCTCGACATCGGGAACCACAATCCCGCGTTCTAACCGCTGAACTACAGCCGCCGCAAATCGCGTGTCGTCCCCGGCGAGAAAAGAATCAACAGGTTAATTCCGCGCCGGAAATTTTCACTAAGGAAGACGCTTGCATAGTACAAAACGAAGCCGTTGGCTGACAAGCGCACGGACAATCTTTTTATTTGAACATCTGAATTCAAGAAAATTGAAAACCCGCGAAACAAGAGACTTGACCATCCATTACTTGCGAATTAAAGATACCCCCGGCACGACTCGAACGTGCGACCCTCTGCTTAGAAGGCAGATGCTCTATCCACTGAGCTACGGGAGCGTAAAACCAAATTGTTTACAGATGTTACCACGCGCCGCACGGTGAAGGTCAAACGCGGTTTGCGATTCTTTGAAAGCTTATTGCGCTCATTAAGCTTGGGATACTAGAGAAGAGTTATATGAGCTTTGTGGTAAAGTTGCAGCACTTTGGAGAACGAAGGGTTTATAAAATGAGCGAGCGGAGAGTGCAGGCGCGGTGGATCGCGCTCGTGGCGGCGACAATTGCGGTGTTGTATTTATGTTGGCTGATGCTTCAGCCGTTTATTGAAGTGTTGGCATGGGCGGCCGTTTTAGTGATCGTTTTCTACCCGCTTCACAAGCGTATTGTAAAGCGCACGAACAGCCCTAGCTGGAGCGCGATTCTCTCAACGCTGCTCGTGATTCTAACGATTCTGATTCCGCTCGCGCTTGTCACGGCGGCGGTCGTTAACGAAGTTAGTGGGGCGGCGCAGAATTTACAGGGCAGTGTCGAATCGTTGCTCGATCCGAACTCGCCGACGACGGGACGCTTCCTGCGATGGCTCGGACAGTACGTTGATATTAACCGCTTACGCTCGCAGGAATTTCTCGTTGAGCGGTTGAAGAATTTGAGCGGGCAGATCGGCGCGCGCACCTTTAACCTCGCCACCGGATTGCTCACCATCATCGTTGAAATCTTCTTTGTGATCTTCACAATGTATTATCTGTTCCGCGATGGCGAACGCATTCGTGAAGCTCTCAAGAATGCATTGCCGCTCGAAACTTCACAGGCGCACGAAATCTTCCTGCGCACGCGCGATGTGATCAGTGCAAGCGTCTATGGCGTGCTTGTGATCGCAACTATTCAGGGCGCGCTGGGCGGTTTGGCTTTCTGGTTTCTGGGGTTGCCGTCGCCGCTCGTGTGGGGCGTGGTGATGATGTTTATGTCTATGATTCCGGTGCTCGGCGCGTTCATCGTGTGGATTCCGGCGGCGATCTACCTGTTAGCGACCGGTCAGATTTGGCAGGGCGTGGTGCTCATCGTGTGGGGCGCGCTTGTGATCGGCTCGATTGATAATTTCCTTCGCCCGAAACTCGTCGGCGAGAAAACAAGATTGCATGAATTGTTAATTTTCTTTTCCGTGCTCGGTGGCTTGCAAGTCTTCGGCGTGCTCGGCCTCGTGCTCGGCCCTGTTGTCGTCGCCATTGCGCTCGCCTTGCTAGAGGTGTTTAGACAAGCGGAGCGAACTCCGCGACAGTCGCTGCAAGAAGCTTCGCTTGTTGAGGAGCAAGCCGAATTGCGAAACGTTCCAGCGAATAGTTGATTAGCAGGCGAGGTTCACAGAGCAGTCGCGCGCATGATAACGAACGTGAACAACGTGCAGGTTCAGCTCATCAGACATTAATTCACTCATGACCTTTGATGAATCTCATAATCCTTGGCGCGCCGTGTCGTCACGCGAGGTTTACGATAATCCGTGGATCAAAGTGCATGAGGATGAGGTGGTGCGACCGGATGGAGAACCGGGCATTTACGGCGTCGTGCATTTTAAGAACACGGCGGTCGGCGTTCTCGCCATCGAAGATGATCACATTTACCTCGTCGGTCAGTATCGTTACACGCTTGATAGTTATTCGTGGGAGATACCTGAAGGCGGCTGTTCCGAAGGTGAAGAATTACTCGCGGCGGCGCAGAGGGAATTAGCGGAAGAGACCGGTTTGCGCGCTGGAAGCTGGCGAAGGCTCGGCGAAGCCTATTTGTCGAATTCCGTGTCAGACGAATTAGCCGTCTGGTTTCTCGCCACCGAACTTGTCGAGGGCGAACAACGGCCAGAGGGGACGGAACAGTTACAAGTGCGATGCGTGTCGCTCGGCGAAGCGTTCAGGATGGCGGCGGAGGGCGAAATAACCGACGCGCTCAGTTTGCTGGCGATCATGAAATATCAGCTTTTGATTTGCCGGTGAGCGTGAAGGTAAGCCCCTGCATGAACGTAAAAAATGCTAACCCGGCGAGCGGTTAGCATTTTTTTAAGTTAAAATTAATTAGAAACTACGCAGCGGCGTATCGGTCGTCTGAGGTTTCAGCGAAAACCCGCCGACCGTTTAGGGCATCGTCAATGATTTCGCGCACCGCCGCCACGTCCGGGTTTACGTCCATACGGTCGCAAGCGCGCAGGTGGCGCAAGATACCTTCGGTAGCGATGTTGCGAGGCGCTCCCGCTAGTTTTGAGAAGCGCCTGGCTTGAATATGGTCAATAGTCTTTAACCGCTCTTCCATCAGCATTGAAATGTTCGTCGTCACTTTAATTGCTCCTTCACGTGCTCGCAGGAAAGTTTGATTAGCTACGAGCTTAACGGTTTAAATGCAAGAAAACCTTTTGATGTTGCGTCGAGGCTTCGGGATGCGCCTTCCGGGAATTGAGAAGAAATATAAAACGGCACACTTACAGCTTCCCGGTTATCTTCCCCCTTGTTTTATACTGTCCGGCCAAAAGAATAGAAAATAATACTCTAAGAATATTAAAAATACCAGCAAAATCTTTAGCTAATCCTAAGCGAACAAAAGCATTACGGTTTATCAGGTTTTAACGGTTTAGATGTGCGGCACATTTAAACCGTTAAAACTTCGCGGCACGACAAATTACCGCCTGTAAACTATTGAAGCAGACGCAACAAGAGTTCGCAGGCGATAATTTTACAAACCGGGAATGTGTAATGAGAGCCGTGCCTCCTACTTTTTAGGAACGACTGTATCCTTCATCGCTTTGCCGAGCCGGAATTTAAGCGTTGTTTTCGCGGGAATCTGGATGGTTTCGCCGGTCGCGGGGTTGCGCCCTTCGCGTGCCTTGCGTTCGGACAAAACAAGTTTGCCGAAACCGGGAAGAGTAAATTCGCCGTTTCGTTTGACTTCGGTGCTCGCAAGCATCGCAAGTTCGTCAAACACTTCTTTAACTTGCGCGCGCTTCATGTCAAACTTGTCGGCAAAATGGTTGACTACCTCGGACTGCGTCATGCGCTTCTTCGGAGCTGCTTTGGTCGCCATGGTTTTCTGCAACTGCCTCCTGTGCAATTTTTAAGGAAATAGAAAAACTTTGTACGAGCAGGTATATCACACAGAACGCTCTCAAGTCTGCAAAAAAAAGCGAATTTCGCCCTTAAAACGATAATTTTTCTAATGTGAGGAAAGCCGCAGATTTAGCGGCAAGAGGATTTGAATCGGGGCGAGAGGATTCGAACCTCCGACCTCTCGGTCCCAAACCGAGCGCACTACCGGGCTGTGCTACGCCCCGTCAACTAAAGTTTAACTTCTCAAAGAAGAGCACGAGCATTCTAGCGACAGCCCCGCAGGAAAAGCAAGCTTCAATTCATAACTCTTTCACGCAGAAAACTTAGGGCGGCGGCGAGCGCTCGTGTGCGATGGCTGATTTGTTCCTTAACATGCGCTGGCAATTCGCCGAAAGTCTGTCGGTAGCCCTCAGGGATAAAGATTGGATCATAACCGAATCCGCCCATGCCCCGCGCTTCGTAAGCAATGCGTCCCTCGCATTTTCCGGTGAACACTTGAAGAAGATTTGTCGCAGGATCAGCGACGGCAACCGCACACACGAAACGCGCCCCGCGCTTTTCATCCGGTACATCACAGATTTCGGTAAGCAAACGCTCGATGCGTTCACCGTCCGTCGCATGGCTTCCCGCGTAGCGCGCCGAGTAAATGCCGGGACGACCACCAAGCGCGTCAACTTCCAACCCGGAATCGTCGGCGAGCGTTAAAAGTTTCGTCTGCACGGAGCACACGCGAGCCTTAAGCGTCGCATTCTCTGCAAACGTCGCGCCCGTCTCCTCTGCCTCCTGCACACGCGGAAAGTCCGCAAAGCTTCGCAAACGCATCGGCACGTCCGCGAGCAGCGAACTTATCTCACGCAGCTTTCCCTCATTGCGCGTCGCGATCATCAAATCATCTGAGTGCGCCATCCGATAAATCGCTTCCGTGTGCTTTATCTCGTCCGTTGCAGTTGCTATATTAAATAGCGCGCGCGCATTGGTGTGGCTATTGTAGCTTGCGCAAAGAACATGACAACTGAAATTGAAAAGCAAGTCCCGACGATCCTGATCGTTGATGACGTGCTCGATAGTTTGGTAATGATCAGCCTGACGCTTCAGAGCATGGGCTTCCGCGTTTTGACGGCCGAGAACGGTCGCAACGCGATTGAGGTGGCGCGTCTCGCCTGCCCCGACCTGATCCTGATGGACATTCACATGCCGGAACTCGATGGCCTCGCCGCTACGCGCCGCCTCCGCGAGCAAACGGAGTTGCAGAAAATTCCGGTCGTAGCTTTAACCGCTTTCTCGACCGAAGGATTCCAGAAGGCGGCGTTCGATGCCGGACTTGACGGCTATCTCACCAAGCCAGTTGATTTCGAGCGATTAATCAAACTCATCAACACGCTGATCGACAGAGAATAATTTTACTTCCGCAATCCCGCCGCATCACGCAAAGTGTTCGAGCCTCCGCCGCGCCTTTACGATTCGCCGTTTGATGCGCTCTTCCATTTCTGCGAGCGCGTCGCGCCCCTTTTTCGCATCTTCGTCAACCGAGAGTTTGAGCCGGTACAAGCCGTCCAGCTTAATTCGCTTGATGCCGAATTCAATTGTGCGCAATTCCTCTTTGAGACTCACCAGCCTGTCGGCCAAATCTTCCGGGTCGCCGCCGTGTGCGGTGGCGCAATAAGATTGTAATTGCTCGTCGCCGAGCAAGGTATGAAGGCTATCAACGTCTCCTTCGCGGTAAGCGCGGCTCGCCTCGGCCATGATCGAATGACGACGCCGCGCCTCCCTTTCATCACCCGCGTGATCAGGATGAAACAGCTTCGCCACTGACCAGAACAACTTGCGCAAACTTCCCTTGATCGGCATCGCAAGATTTGCTTTCATGTCGTCGGAATCAACTGAATCCTCTTCGGCTTCTCCCGTCGTCTCTATGCCAAACGCGCGCTCTTCCGATTCCCTTAAGGCGCGCTCGATCTCATCCAATTCGGCGAGAAGGCTGCCGACGCTTTGCGTGTAGTGCGCTTTGAAATTTTGCAGCGCTGTTTGCAACGCGGCAAGCTCACTTCGCCGCTCAATGAGCAACAACTCAAGGCGCGCGACTTCCTGCACTAAATCAAGCGGTGTACTACTTTCCGCAGATGAATGAACGCTAAGACTTTGCATAAGGTTTGTTGAATCTAAACAGTGTAACAGGAAGCAATGCGAAAGTCCTTTGCGAAGAGAATAAGGACTTATCAAGTTCGCGGTTAATAAATTGCGCCGAAGAATAATTATTTGAAAATAAAACTTGCGTCTGACGTAACGTCAGGTTTTAGGATGAATATGAAAGGAGGATGGCACGTGAAAACTACAGCATTATTTCGCGCGCGCGATTTCGCTGAGCGTGCTGGCGTGACCGTCCGAACGCTGCATCATTACGATTGGCTGGGACTGCTCAAGCCGAGCCGCTACACGCAGTCGGGTCATCGTTTGTACGGCGAAGGGGAGCTGGCGCGTCTTCAGCAGATCGTTACGCTAAAGTTCATCGGCTTGCCCTTAAAGCAGATCAAAGAAGTTCTCAGCGAGAACGAATTGGATTTAACGAAAACGCTTCGACTGCAACGTGAACTCATCGTGGAAAAGCGCCGACACCTCGACGCGGCGCTCGAAGCTATCGAGCGAGCAGAACGCATGGTGGCGACGAACGGCGAACCCGATTGGGGAGCGTTTAAAAATATTATGGAGGTAATTAACATGCAGAAGAACATGGAATGGGTGAAAAAGTATTACACGCAAGAGCAGCTTGCGGAACTCGGCAAACGTTGGTCGCCGGAATTGCAGGAGAAAGCGTCGCAAGATTGGACGGCTCTCATCAAAGATGTGGAGGCAGCGATCAATCGTGGCGAAAATCCGGCGAGCGAGAATGCGAAAAAGCTCGCCGCGCGCTGGTCGGAATTGATCGAAGCGTTCACGGGCGGCGATCCGGCAATCGCGGAAAACCTTAAACGGCTTTACGCCGATCAAGCCAACTGGCCGTCCGATTTTCAAAAGCCATACGGAGATGAAGTGGGAAGTTTCATCATCAAAGTGATGGAGGCGAATAAGGGCAAGAGGAATTGATCATCTGCCCTTATTCGCTTCTGCAACCACTTGCGCACTCTTGTCTCCGCGCCCGCGCCGAAGTTAAGACAATTAAAGCAGTGCAACTTTCGATTGGCTCAACGATCAATCAAGCGGTATGGATTGACGCGGCGACTTATTTTTGCGTACATTCATAACATATCTTTTTATCTTAATTTCGCGCGACCGGGTGGTTATGAAATCAGTATTCGGTATTTTTATCGTTGCCTGCTTAGCAGTATCACAAACGAGTTGCAGTTCTGAAGGCAAGAATTCTGTTCAAGAGCAAAAAACATTACGCGCAAGTTCGTCGCCTAGTGTTGTGACGCAGCCCGTCAACGCTCCAAGTCCGGCTACTGCAACCGCAGAAGAAACTGCAAGTGCGGAAGGTTATTTCGAGAAGGGGATGCAAGCCTACCGGCAGGATCGCAACAAGGAAGCCGTCGAAGCATTTCAGGAAGCCGCGCGCCTTAATCCGGATTACGCCGATGCCTACCTCCGGCTCGGCTACGCTTATGCCGCGCTCGGCCAGCACGAAGAATCAACAAAAGCGTTTCAGCAAGCTGCGAAAGCTTATGAGCGAATCGTTCGCTCGAAGCCGAAGGATGCCGGGATTTACTTTCATCAAGGCACGGCTTATGCCGAACTTAAAAAGTGGGAAGATGCCGTTAAAGCATTTAAGCAAGCCGTCAAATTTGCGCCTGATGACGGCGAAAACCACTACGAATTGGGCGTCGCACATTCAAAGCTTGCGCAGTATGAGGAGGCGGTTAAAGAATTGAACGAAGCGGTAAGGCTCGACCCTAACAATTTCCGCGCGGGCGAAGCTTTGGAGCGAGCGAAAGCGGGACGCGCGCGCCGCGAAGCTTTCCTTAAAAGGCTGGAGAAGGATTCAAAGCAACAGGCACGCGACTGAAGCCCGTCAATGCACTTTAACTTCCGTCTAATTCATTTGCTCCCAACCGAAAGTGTAATATCCGGCAACGTTCACGCCCTCTAAAATAAGAACCAAGCTTTCTCGCCATATCTCCCCGAACACGCCGAAGCCTGCCTGCCGCACGCAACTGCTAAACGCATTGTTGCAATTGAAATAAACGACAAAAATTTCGCTCTTCCGTGATCCGGTTTCGCCCCACGCTGCGCGTTAGTAGATAGAGACAATCAAAAGCATTGACTAAGTTTTTCAGCATTTAGCGAAACTGCTGGAAAATAAGAGACTTGCTTGGGAGCGAAAGCAGATGAAAACTATAACAACAACTCAAAACGACTACGCGCTGCAATGCTGCCTGCTGTGCCGCCACACGCTAACCGACCGTGAGCAGCAGCATGACAAATTAGAGCAGAGCATCCTTGAAGCGATCCGCGCAGAGCATCCTGAATGGAGAGACGGCGAGGATAGCGAGCGCACGCCGCACGTCGCGCGCTACCGTAGTCTGCT
>JACDAW010000346.1 GCA_013695245.1 Pyrinomonadaceae bacterium
TTGCACGATTGTGGCGATTGTTGATTCAGACGCACACGTGACGGGCGGAAATAAATAAGATGATTTTAGCGCGCGTGCTTGGAAACGTTGTGGCGACGCAGAAGAACAAAAGGTATGACAACGCGCGCATAATGCTATGTCAGACGATCAATCCTGATAGCGATGAGACGGGGGCGACGTTGCTCGCGCTCGATTCGGTTGATGCAGGAGCAGGCGATATGGTTTTGATCGTGCAAGAGGGTTGGGGCGCATCAACGGCGGCGACGGGTGAAGCGGGCGCAGCGATTGATTCGGCGATTGTCGGCGTGGTAGATCGCATTGACCTGTTGCCGGAAGAAAGAAAAGGATAAAAGGCGATGAGCGATGAAAGAGACGAAGTTCGTTCGATTGCCGAGCGCGTGGCGCGTCGCTTGTCAGAGCAAAACGGACGGAGGGAGAGCGCGCAAAAGAATCGTTCCGGCAACGGTGAAGTAAACGATCTGTCCGCATTGCAAGCTAATTTAGCTGAGATCAAACAGAGGCTCGCGCACATCGAATCGCATATTAAACACGATGAATCTTGCGAAGACGAGCGCCAATATCAAAGCAACGAAGAGACATTATATAGATCGCTACAACAGCAGCCCGCTAAACAAAGCAGTGAAGCGTCGAAGTTTGAGGCGCGCGCGCCGAGCTTAAGCGGCACGTATTATTCGGCGGTTCATCCGAGCGAAGAGCGGTTTCAGATCGGTGAAGCGGTGGCGGAGTTAGTTGATTATTTTGAGAACGAGAAAACTTGCGATTTAGAGCCGGGCGGAAAGCCGTGCGATCATTGCGCGATGTGCAGTTCGCGCGGGCTGTGAAGATAATTTGACGAAAGTAAATTACAAGAGGAACTGTTAAGATCAATAAAGGGATCGCTGCTTAATTAGCGATCCCTTTAACTTTTGACCTCACGACTTTGAGCCGTTCACGCATCAAGATAATGCGCGACGTTTTTGGGTGTAAGCTTGATTACCTGTTCGTGTTGCTTTGAGTTCCTTGTCCGCTGCCTGAATTACGGCGCATCGTGTTGGGGTCAAAGCGCGGCGCTTGGCGCGAGCCTTCTTCAGCCTTGAAGTAAGGTTCTTCTTTGAAGCCAAATAGTTTGGCTGAGAGCACCATCGGGAAGTTGCCGCGCGTCGTGTTGTAATCCTGAATGGCAGTGTTGTAGTCGTTTCGCGCGGTGGCGATACGGTTCTCTGTGCCGGTTAATTCGGTTTGCAGATTTAAGAAACCTTGGTTCGATTGTAGTACCGGATAATTCTCCTGTAACGACAAAAGCCGCCCGATGGTGCCGCCGAAACTGTTGTTGGCATCAATCACGGCTTGTTTCTGTTCAGGAGTTTTATCTCCGCCTTCGCCTGAGCCTTGTTGGTTCGTTGCGTTCAAAAGGCGCGAACGCGCTTCGGCGATCTGCCCGAACACTTCTTGCTCTTGGACGCCCGCTGATTGCGCCGCCGAAACCAAGTTTGGAATCAAGTCGGCGCGGCGCTGAAGTTGATTCTCGACGCCTGACCATTTCCCTCTGACGTTCTGCTGTTTCGTTTGCAGCGTGTTGTAGCCGCAGCCGCTCGAAGCGAACGTGACGAAAAGGGCGAAACTCAGCAGCAGCATTTTTCTTGTATTCATTCTTCTCTCCATTAATTGTAAAGTGAATGGCTGTCGGCGACGGGCGACCGAGCAGCCGGTGATCGTCTTTACGCTAACGCCCGAACGCTTGCTTCTCATCTAACAATTCTCCAACCACCAACATTTATGCTTGCCCCGGCATCTCGTCAACCGCTTCGATGACGCGCTCGATCTGCGCGAGGTAACTTGTGAATAATTCGTTTGCTTCCACCGCCGACGCAGGCTGCGTGTCGGTCGCGCGCAACGCGAAGATGCGCTCGAACGGTTCGGCGTCCAACTTAAGAAGCTGAATCACTGCGCGCACGCAGTCGGGTTTCGCGGCGGGCGGCGTGCGCCCGTGCAACATCAACACCGGAGCAAACAATCCGGCGAATGTTGTTAAGCTACTCATCATCAGATCGCATAACTTCTCAACGGAATTGGACGCCGGAACATACAAGCGACGCAATTGAATCAACTTGCTTCGCAGTTCGTATTCAGTTTGATGACGAAGATTAACATCAGATAGTTGCATACTTGCGAACGGATCAACTCCGTGAAGCACGATGCGCGCCCGCTCCATGTTATGAAATTCGATGGGAAAGACGTCCCCCGCATCGCGCAGTTCTTCGACGGTAAAATAGACGGGAAGAGGATGACCGAGCCGTTGCCATTCGCGCACCGGAGCTTGCGAGAGTCGCAAGTCTTCGGGCGTGATGCGTTGCAGGGCGACGAGCAAGTTGTAATCCGGTTGAAGTTCAATATCGTTGCCCGTGGCAGACGAACCGTAGAGCACAACGCAGGCGAGATTCTCACCGTGCGTCGCGCGCAGATCGTTTACGAAACCATTCACCGCATCTTGCTGTATTCTATTCGCCATCCGTTAGCACCTACATGCAAACATCAAACTAGAACAACGTGATTTTGACGATCAGTTAAGCGTGCGTTCCGCTTCGTTATTGCGTTACCAATCGCCGCCCGCGCCACCACCGCCAGCATCGCCGCCGCCACCGCTAAAGCCGCCACCGCCATCTCCTCCGCCCCAACCGCTTGAGCCGCCAAAATCGCCGCCGCCCCAGCCGCTCGAACCGGAACTTCTGCCGCTATTCAATATCTGTCCAAGCAGAAGCAGATTCAATAAACCGCCTCCGCCTCCGCCGCCAAAGCCTCCGCCGCCGCGTCGGTTTCTCGAAAGAAAGAGCAACAGAAACATTAGAACGACGAAAATTATACAGCAAGTGCCCAGACTCGCTTGCGGCGCATCGCCACCGTTGCTCGGTCGCTGCCTGCCGCGATACGCATAACTCTGATCAATACCCTCGACGCTGAAGCCGCGCTTCTCGGCGAGCGTCGCCACAAGCGTCTGCACCGCCGTCATAATACCTTGACTGTAATTTCCAGCGCGGAAAGGTTCGCGCATTCTTCGCCCGACTTCGCCAACCACTGAGTCTGTCAAATCGCCTTCGAGATGGCGACTCACCTGCGTAAAGTATTTGCGATCATTGACGGCGATTAATAATAGCAGCCCGCCTTTATCCGCCGAACCGATGCCCCAGCCGCGCATCACCGCCAGCGAGTAATCGAAGATATCTTGACCGCCCGTCGTCGGAACGGTCACAACGGAAAACTCAATCTTCGCGCGGCTGTCAAGGTTAGTTAGAATCGTTTCGATCCGGCTTTTCGTCGCGGCATCAATCACGCCCGCATAATCGTTGACGTATCCGGTCGGTGATGGAAGCGGCGAAGGAGTGTTCTGCGCCCGCGCCTGATGTGCGACGAAGAGCGGACACACCAATACAAGAGCGAGAAGCAAAAACGATTTACGAACTTTGTGCATCGTGGTTGATAATACCGGAGAAGCGGCGAAACGCAAAAAGCAAATCCGGCTAGAAATTTCGATTCTCTCCTTCTGAACCTCTCAATCAACCTTCGATCAATTTGTGGAGCACATAGAAAAGCGCCACGCCGACAAATACGACGACGGAGACAATGGGGTTCCTTTCTTCTTTGTGATTAACTTCCGGGATGAGATCGCTCGCTGCAACATAAAGCGTCACGCCCGCCGAGAAGGGCAGCGCGTACACGACCGCCTTTTCCATGCGCGTTTGCAACAAAGCGACGGCGAGCACTCCGGCGAGCGTCGTTGCGCCAACCACAAAGGTCGCAATCAGCGCGCTGCGCGACGAACGCCCCGACGCCAGCATGATCGAAGCGGCCGTAAACCCTTCCGGTATTTTATGCAGCAAAATCGCCACAAAGACGAGCCAGCCGAATTTGTAGCCGACGAGAAAAGCGGTGGCGATTGAAACTCCGTCGAAAAAAGTATGAATAGATAAGCCACCGACGGCCGCATAGGCAGCCGACGGCCGTAACAGCGATTCGGGATGCGTCTCCGGCCCGAAGTGAAAATGGGGCGCGATGGTGTGCTCAACGAGGTGAATCAGTAAATAACCGGCCAGCAAAAGCGTCATTGCGCCGAGCACGCCCGCCGCCGCTCCCTCGCCTACTTCGCGCCCAGTCCACATCGCAATTGTTTCCGGCATCATCTCGATAAAGATCGCGGCAAGCATAAAGCCCGCGCCCAGCGCAATTAAGTATTTGAGAAAACGCAGATCGCGCGTTGGCGCAAGCGGCGACGCGAGCAGAAAACCGCCCAACACGTTGCCGAGCATTAAAAGAGCGCCGAAAATGAAAAGTTCACCAAAACCGATCAAATGCGATTCGTCTCAACCTTCTGCCGATTCGTCGTGACTTTATTGGGAGCGCGCCACTATACCTTATGAAAATCGAGTTTGCTACGTTTAAACGGCAAAACGTGTCACGCTGCTCTTAATACATACCACTTAGGAGTACACCAAATCGTGCTTAAGGTTTTCGATTTAGCCGTTTGTTTTTATTCTTGACACGCATTTAACACAAGGGTAGTATGCGCGTGGGGTGGACGAAAGTGGTTTAAAGTGGGCGTAACTGAGCAGCTTGGGGTAAGTGGTTAAAGTTTTACTTCAAGTTTTAAGCAGTAAGCCTTGTCGCCGAGCGCCGGAACAATAATGCTAAGAGGAAATTACACGGCGCGTATTGATTCTAAAGGTCGCTTGAAGGTGCCGACCGCCTTCCGACGCTACATCGAGGAAAAACACGGTTCGGAAGTTTATGTGACAAGCTTAACGGGTGAGAGCGTCCGCCTCTACCCGCTAGTTGAATGGGAGGCGATTGAAGCGCGACTGGCCTTGCTGCCTTCGATGGATGTCGCCCGCCGCCGGTTTCTTGATCGAACGAATTATTACGGGCAGGGAGCGACGATTGACGGACAAGGTCGGGTGTTGATTCATCCGTTGTTGAGGAAAAGCGCGGGAGTCGTCGGCGATGTTGCGGTGCTCGGTTATTTGAACTACTTGGAAGTCTGGGAATTGGAGCGGTTTGAGCAGAGGTTACGCGCCGAACCCTTCACAGAGGAAGACGAAGCGGCAATCGCGCGCCTCGGTATTTGAAAAGAGTAATAACTGGTAAGGAAGTTGGAACACCGATGATAGAGAACGACGCTAGCTTTTATCTCGTCACTTTTCATTCATCACCTGTTGCTTCCTTTTGTTCTTTGAACAAGATCACGGGGCGGTGGTGAGGCAGGCGTCTGAGGGGGGCAAGGACGCGCCCCACCGCCCCGTGCTGTTACAAGAGACTCTACAGTGCTTGCTGCCGGAGCGCGGCGGACTGTTTGTTGATTGCACGCTCGGACTCGGCGGACACGCGGAAGCGATCCTTGAAAGCTCTGAAGCGACGCGCGTCGTCGGCATTGACCGCGACCCCGAAGCTTTGAGGTTAGCGAACGAGCGACTCGCGCCGTTTGGTTCGCGCTTCAGGAGTTTCCACGGCGACTTCCGCGAAATTCGTTTTGTGCTTGAAGAAGGGGGAGAGCGGCTGCCAAGCGGCATCTTGGCCGACCTTGGCGTTTCCTCTTTGCAGTTTGACACGGCGGAGCGCGGTTTCAGTTTTCGTTTTGATGCGCCGCTCGACATGCGCATGAACACCGGAGGCGACGAGGAGACGGCCGCGGAACTGCTGACACGGCTATCGGAGGAAGAGATCGCGAATGTGATCTTTGAATACGGCGAAGAGCGTAAGTCGCGGCGCATCGCGCGCAAGATCGTCGAAAGACGCGAGCAAGGGCGACCCGTTCAGACGACAAGTGAATTGGCCGCGCTCGTTGAACGAGCCGTCGGGTTTCGCAAGGCAGCGAAGAGCATTCATCCGGCGACGCGCACGTTTCAAGCACTGCGCATTGCAACGAATCACGAGCTTGAAAATCTCGACAAGTTTCTTGAAACAAGCATTGATCTTTTAAAGCCGCAGGGACGCCTCGTCATCATTAGTTTTCATTCGCTTGAGGATCGCATCGTGAAGCGCACGTTGCGTCGTCTTTCGGGAATTTGTGAATGCAGCAGTCGCGCTCCCGTCTGTTCGTGCGGCGCACAGCGCAGAATTGAAATATTAACGCGGCGGCCATTTACTCCGTCTGAAGCCGAAATAGACACGAACCCGCGCGCTCGTTCGGCCAAATTGCGTGCCTGCTCAAAACTTGAGGATACGCTGGCAGCCTAGAGGCTACAGAGTTTGTGTAAGTCATCTTAAATTTTATTTTGTCCAAGACCGGAAGTTGCCCATGAGAAGAGTACCGACACAACGCCCCAATTCAACGATCAAACGCGAGCGCGACCGCCAGACGCTCTTACATTTAAGCGTCGTGTTGTTGTGCGGTTTGACGCTGGCGTGCGGATTTGTGCGCGCGACGGCGCAACACGTATCTGCCATTCGCTACGGTTATCAAAGTGAAGAGTTGCGCCGCGAGCGCGCGAGACTTTTGGAGCAGCAGCGCAAATTAAGTCTCGCTTTAGATGAAGCCGCCGCGCCCGCGAAGTTGGAACGCGCGGCGCGCGAGATCGGATTGGAGCCAGCGCGCGCCGCGCAGGTGCGGATCATCAAAGCAAACGAGAGCGACGCCGCGCGAACCCCCGAATCGCAAATGCGCGCTTCCAGTGCCGCGAGCCGACAGTGAGTTGTCAGTCGGGTAAGCATACCTGCCGCATTTTGTGTGTGCGCCCCTTCTCCCTCGGCGCATCGAGTTCATCTAGCGCAAGGCATTCTTCTTTGTCGCCGTAAAATTTTTGACGACACTGCTCATAATCTGAACAACGAACGAACACTGTGATGCCCGCACCAACCGTCGCCCGCCTGAGACAAGTGCAACCTGACGCTCTACGGCGACGCGCTCTCGCGGTCGCCTGTCTCCTAAGCGTGTGGATGTTCGTCGTCGCCGCGCGCCTCATCTATTTACAAACCTCGCAGCACCGGGCTTTGCGCGCGACGGCGCTGGCGCAGCAGCAGGATGATGCAAAAGTCAGCCCGCAGCGCGGACTGATCGTTGATCGTCAAGGATACGAACTCGCCCGCAGCGTCGAAACCGAATCGTTCTTTGCCGTGCCGGGCGAAGTTGAAAACGTTGACGAAACAATTGCGCGCTTCGCGCAGGCGGCACGGGCAAACGAAACAGAACTGCAAGCGCGCCTGCGCACAGCGAAAGAGGCGAAGCGCCGCTTTATCTGGCTCGCGCGTAGGCTTGACGCCGAGCAAGCCGCGCGCGTTCACAATCTATCTCTCAAAGGCATCTACGCTTTTTCTGAACCGAAGCGCTTTTATCCGAACAACGAACTTGCAGCGCATGTGTTGGGCTTCGTCGGATTGGACGGCGACGGACTCGCAGGCGTCGAACGTATTCACAACGCGCGTCTGGCGGGCGACGGAGGCAAGCTTTTCGTTAGCACTGATGCGCGCCGCCACGCTTATGAAAGCATCGCGGTTGAGCCGCGCGAAGGACAGACGGTGATGCTCACGCTTGACTCATCCGTGCAGCATTATGCCGAGCAAGCTTTGGCGAACGCGATAGAGCGCACGCGCGCCAGAAGCGCGACCGCGATTGTGCTTGAGCCGCGCACGGGAGAGATACTCGCCCTTGCCAACGCGCCGACTTTCGATCCAAACGCGGCCGGAAAACTTTCGCCTGAGAAGCGCGCTAATCAAGCGTTACAAAATATCTATGAGCCGGGATCGACATTTAAGATCGTCGCTTTCTCTGCCGCGATGGAGGAAGGCTTGGCGAGTCCCGATGAAAAGATTAATTGTCAGATGGGCAGCATCACCGTCGCGGGTCGCCTCGTGCATGATCATCATCCGTTCGGCACGTTGACGCTGACGGAGGCGCTCGCCAAATCGAGCAACGTCGCCGCGATCAAATTAGGTTTGCGCGTGGGCGACGCGCGAATGTACGACTACATCACGCGCTTCGGTTTCGGCGCGCGCACAGGTATTGATCTGCCGGGCGAAACGGGAGGCATCCTGCGCGCCGTTAAAAATTGGCAGCCGTCCTCCATCGGCTCTATCGCCATCGGGCAGGAGATCGGCGTTACGCCTTTACAGATGGCGGCGGCCTTCGGCGCGATTGCTAACGACGGAGTGAGAGTTTCGCCGCATCTCGTTCGTGAAATTCGCGGGACGGACGGAACGGTTGTTGATCAGGCGTCGCCTCAATCGCGCCGCGTGGTGAGCGCCGATACTGCGAGGAAACTGCGCGGGATGTTGGAGAGCGTGACTTTAAACGGCACGGCGAAACTCGCGCAACTTGACGGCTACACGGCGGCAGGGAAAACCGGCACGGCGCAGAAGATCGATCCGCAGACGCACGCTTATTCATCAACGAAATTTGTCGCTTCATTCGTCGGCTTCGCGCCCGTCGAGAATCCTTCAATCGTGATCATTGTCGTCGTTGACGAACCCGGCGGCGCTTATCACGGCGGCGACGTGGCCGCGCCCGTCTTTCGTGAGATCGCGGAAAACGTGTTGCCTTACTTAAACGTTATGCCGGACACGCAAATCAATTCGTCGACCGCCGCGTCTGATCTAACGGCAAGCAATGAAACGCACAGCGGCGATGCACAACGCGAAGGAAGAGCCGCAGACTCTACGGGCGGCGTGGTGACGGAAGAAGGCGTCGCGCAGATCAGTGTGCAGGATAGAGGCAACGGCGTTGTGTATGCTGAGGCGGGCGCAAGCGCGCTGTTGATGCCTGATTTGCGCGGGCGAAGCGTGAGAGACGCAGCGCGCGTGTGTGCGCAACTTGGCTTGCAACTCGAAGCGCGAGGTGAAGGGCGCGTGGTGCGGCAACTGCCGCGTGCGGGTGCAGGGATTGAAGCCGGACAAGTCGTGCGCATTGAATTTGGAAGAAGCGATTAGGTAAGCGAGTGGGCACTTTGCGAATAAGCGAAATTTGCTTTCTGTGTGTTTGGTAATTCTGCTCGTTAAGCACAAGGTTGAAAATTCAAAAGATGAGTGTTGGAAACCTCCGCGATCATGACGAGATAAAACAACGAATCGCGGATTGCCGAGAACGTTTGCGGCGTTCGCGCGCGGCGCAGCGAACCACTGCCGCCGCCAGCCGGG
>JACDAW010000363.1 GCA_013695245.1 Pyrinomonadaceae bacterium
GGTCTAAGACTTCTAAAAGCGCGGAACTAGGATCGCCGCGAAAATCCGCACCGACTTTATCAATCTCATCAAGCATAATGAGCGGGTTGTTCGTGCCCGCCTGCTGCAACGATTGAATAATGCGGCCGGGCATTGCGCCGACATAAGTTCTACGATGCCCGCGAACCTCCGCTTCATCATGCACGCCGCCCAAAGAGAGACGCACAAATTTACGATTAAGGGCGCGGGCAATCGAACGACCCAGAGAAGTTTTCCCGACGCCGGGCGGGCCGACGAGACACAGAATTGTGCCCTTCGGCTTCTCCTTCAACTTCCTCACGGCGAGCGCTTCAATGATGCGCTCTTTAACTTTCTCTAAACCGTAATGATCCTCATCGAGAATGCGTTCGGCCTTCGACAAATCGAGATTGTCTTTCGAGACTTTCGACCACGGTAGGTCGGTCATGATCTCCATCCAGTTGCGAAGCGTCGCGGTTTCGGCCGCGTCCGGGTGCATCCGTTCAAGTTTTTTCAGTTGCCGGAGCGTTTCTTCTTCCGCAGGCTTCGGCATCTTCGCCGTTTCAATCTTTTCACGAAACTGCGCGATCTCTTCCGCAAGCTCGTTGCCTTCGCCGAGTTCCGATTGAATCGCTTTCAACTGCTGGCGCAGGTAAAACTCTCGCTGCGAACGATCAATGTCGGCGCGCGCCTGCGTGTTGATCTCCTGTTGGACAGTTAATACTTCGATCTCTTTATTCAAAAGCTCGTTGACGCGCCGCAAACGCACGGCCGTGTCTGCAACGTCCAACACGGATTGCGCGTCTTCAACTTTGAGTTCGAGATTAGAAGCCGCCAAGTCCGCCAAGCGTCCGGCATCGTCCAGATTCGCCACAATCGCCATCACTTCGGGCGAAATGTTTTTCCCCAAGTTCGCTGCCTTCTCCATCGAAGCGCGCACGTTGCGAATCAAAGCTTCGACTTCTAACGAAGCCGCAGGCGCGGGCTGTTCATTGATCACGGTCAGACGTGCCTTAAGGTGCTCGCCCGTTTCCTCAACGCTCTCGACGCGCGCGCGCACAAGTCCTTGCACAAGGATGCGCGTGCGTCCGTCCGGCAATTTCAACATGCGCATAATGACGGCGACTGTGCCCGTCGCGTAAAGGTCTTCGCCCGTCGGTTCTTCTTTGTCCAAATCCTTCTGCGAGACAAGCAGGATCATGCGGTTTTCGCCGAGGGCTTCGTCAACCGCGCGAATAGATTTTTCTCTTGAAACAAAAAGCGGCACGATCATGAACGGATAGATCACGATGTCGCGCAAAGGCAGGATCGGCAAAACTTCGGGCACCTGCAAACCTTGGCCGGCTTCTACCGCCGCCACTTCCAATTCTTCAGCTACGTTACCGTTTGTAATAGAAGACATAAAATTTTATCGAATCGAGCAATCGTCTTAACCGAAAATTAAAATCACAAATAAAAACTTTTCATTCAGTTGCTTCAACCAAACTAACCGCAACGCGAAATTCTTTGCCGCGCCGTTCGGTCGCTTTCGGCAAGCGAATGGTAAGCACGCCGTCTTGCAATCGGGCCGTCGCCTCGCGCACACTGATTGTCCACCTTAAGGGCACAGTGCGCTCGAAATGCCCGTAGGTTCTTTCAGAGCATAGATGCGCGCGGGCGCGGCGGCGTGGTACGCGCTGACGCTTTTCTCCGACGATACGTAATTCAGTGTTCGTTAAAGCAACTTTGACGGCTTCCGCAGCGATCCCCGGTAGTTCGACAACCACCTCAATCGCATCCTGCGATTCGCGTAAATCTACGGGCGGACGCCACACGCCGGGCGCGGGCGGAGTTAAAGTATCAATCGCTTCCTGTAGCGCGGCAAAGAGTTGTCCCACATCATCGCGGAGTCGCTCCAACTCGATGTGTTCAACACCAATCGCTCTGCGTACTTGTTTACTCATACACTTGAAGTGAGCAGTAAAAGAGAGAACAAGCCGCTAACTGCTTTTCAAACTGCTCACTGCTCACCGCTTACTTTCTTCATGCCCGGCGCGGAGTCGCCTGATTGCCACCACTCTGGCGCGCGCGCACAAGGCTTTTGAGTTCGTGCATAAACTCGGAAACATCTTCAAATTCAAGATAGACGGAAGCGAAGCGCACGTAAGCCACTTTATCGAGTTCCTTCAAGCGGCGCATGATCATCTCGCCGATCTTCGAGGTCGGGCGCTCGCGCTCCGGCGACTCCTGCACATACTTTTCAATCGAATTAACAATTCCGTCCAATTTAGACGACGGCACGGGGCGTTTCTCGCACGCGCGCAGTAAGCCCGCCATGATCTTGTTGCGGTCGAACGGTTCGCGCCGCCCGTCCTTCTTCACAACCATATATGGGATTTCGTCAATGCGTTCGTAGGAAGTAAACCGGCGTTCGCAGCGCAGG
>JACDAW010000449.1 GCA_013695245.1 Pyrinomonadaceae bacterium
GCACTGAAGAGATTCAACCCGAACGCTTGCCGGAGCACGTCACAAACTACAATCCGGCGCATATTCAATCAGACTTTGGACTCCCCGAAGAAGGCATCAACCTTGTCGCGCATCTCGATCAACTTGAGAAAACCTACTTAGTCGAAGCTCTCCGCCGCACGGACGGCAATCAGACGCGCGCCGCTGAAGTCTTACATCTCTCGGTGCGCTCGCTCCGCCACCTGCTCATAAACATGGCATTCGTAATTTAACTGCGCAGATGCGCGAGTCTTCCGCCCGCAGCGGCGGCTAAAACAAGCCCTTCACCTGTCTCCTTGAAATTCTCGGCATACATCTTGCTCGAAATAAGTTTAGTTTCGGCAAACAATCTTTGCCAGCGTAGAAATCCTCGCCTGCGAGTCAAGCCATGCTACACCAAAATAATTTCCCCACGAAAGAACGCGGTTTTACCCTTGTTGAATTGTTGATGGTCGTTGCGCTTATCGGCATCATCTCGGCACTGGCGATTCCAAACTTCATCAGTTCTCAGCGAGCCGCGAGAGCGGCTACAGCGATCAGTTCCCTGCGCCTTATCCACTCCAGCGAAAGCTCTTATAACTCGGCGAAAGGCAGTTATGAAAGTCTTGAAACACTCGGCGCGGCTGGTTTCCTTGATGACCCGTCCTTGCGTAGCGGCAGCAAAGAAGGTTACAGCTTTGTTTTAAGTTTGAGCGATAACAACGGCAAATTTGAAGTTAGCGCGACACCTCTGCTCGTTCCCTCAGCATCGCAATACTTTTTCATTGACACCTCTGGCGTGATTCGCGCCGAAACAGGCTCGGCGGCTGATGTCAGCAGTACGCCGATCAATTAAAGCACCGCCTCCTAAATCTCTTTTTCCCGATTAAACTTAATGAAGGGTGATTCGTTTGAGTCGCTCTTTTGAATTCTTATCTCTGCTTGCAGAGAGCGATTTGCTGTGCGCCCGCGCACCCCTTTTTGACAAAATCCGTCACTATTTCTCTGCCGCAATTTGTTAAATAACTTGACGGCGCGGCAAGTCAAACGCGCTCGACAGCGGCTGAGCTGAATGAAAAGCAGATTATGTTGAGAAATTTCGTGTTTTGAGGGTCAAGCAGCTTTTGGCACGCCTCTTGTAATAGAAGTCTCCAACAGATCGCGCTGATTAAGCGGTACGCGAACCTGAGACACGTCCGATGGCGCGAGAAATATTCTAAACATTTAAACCTCTTCAAGGAGCACCCCAAGAAACATGCAAAAGAATAAAGGCCAACAAGGCTTCTCACTCATCGAACTTCTCATCGTCGTCGCGATTATCGGCATCATCGCCGCCATCGCCATTCCCAACCTCCTCGCCTCGCGCCGCGCCGCCAATGACGCTTCGGCTCAAGCCAACATCCGCGTCATCACCAGCTCGCAAGCTACTTATTCAGCGACCACCGGCAACGGTACGTATGGTACGGCTGCTAATTTGCTTTCTGAAAACTTGATCGATAGCTCGCTTTCCGGCGCGATCACCGACAACACCACTGCCAAGAGCGGTTATATCTATCAAATGGCAATGGCAGCCAGCAACGCCGGGTACCTTATCCAAGCTAAACCGAAAACGGATGCAGGCGTGACAAGAAGCGGCAATAACGCTTTCCAGAGTGACCAGACTGGCGTTCTTTACAAGAATGTCGCGACGACAGCTCTCACCCCCACATATGCAGTTGCTGCAGGTACTGTTGTCGGCGGCGGTTCCTAATCCAAAAACACTTAACCAACTTCTTCCACATCTTGCGGGGGCCGGAGTTTATGCTCCGCCCCCGCAATCTCTTTATTGACTTGTATGCCAATTTCCTTTCGCCCTTTGCGTAAACCGCTTCAAGTGCTCGGCGTTCTCTGGCCGCTGGCGTTGCTGTTGCCTTTCGTTACAGGCATCCCGCAACCGTTGCCGAAAGGGTTGCCTTGGCGACAGGAGTTGGTCTTTGCCTTGCTGCTATGCGTTACTTCGACGTTGCTCACAAAACAGTTGTGGAAAGATCGGTTGCAAAGTTTCAGTCTCCGGCGCAATGAGTTTCATCTTTCTCTGCCGCTACTGCTATTCACCGTCTGGAGTGCGGTTTCTTGCGTGTGGGCGACTAATGCTTACCCCGCGCTTCATCACACGTTCGTCTGGACAGCTTACTTAATCTTCTTTCTCGTTGCACGACGCATAGCCGGTGATGCACGTAGCCTCCGCTTATCAATCGCAGTGCTGGCCTTTGTTGTTTTAACTATCAGCGTTGCGTGCATGGCGGAATTCTGGGGTTCTGCCGCGCAAGTTTTTCAGCGCGTCGGCTATGGTGAACCGTTAGCGATTGCAATTCCATTATTAACCGCTCTCGCGCTAGGTTTGCGCCGCCGTCGCGCGGCATGGCTCACAGGGATAACGGCGGTGGCGGCGTGGCTGGCGATACTTCAGATGATGCAGCGTGCAGCCTTCCTTGGAGCATGTGCGGGATTGTTAACTCTGGTGGCAGCAATGTTCATCTTTCCGCACTGGCGACCGCGAAGTTTTCGACGCGCTCTACTGCTGCTCGCCGCCTTTGTTCTTGCTTCTGTTCTACAAAACACATCATCGCTTACTGGAGGGCGGCCCTCTGCCATAGACCGGATTCAGACTACAAATGCTACAGATAGAAGTTCGAGCATTCGTCTTATGTACTGGGGCGTCGGTTTGGAAATTCTGCGCGCACACCCGGTGTTCGGCGTTGGAGCTAATAACTATGAAGTTGATTTCGCCCAAGGCCGCGCGCAGTTTTCAGCTCGTTACGCAAACTCAAGTTTAATCACACTAAGCGAGGAGTTTCTAGCAGAGCGCGCGCATAACGAATATGTGCAGATGTTAACTGAATTAGGCGTCGTAGGCTTCAGCTTTTTCTTGGGATTTTGTATTGTCTTGATGTTAGCGGCGCTTCGTGCCCTGCGCCGCTCGCGCAGTTTTCTCGCGCTTGGCGCATCGGGAAGTTTGCTCACCTTTCTGGTTAGCTCCGGCGCAAGCTCCGGCTCGTTTCGGTGGATGGGCAGTGGGCTGCTCTTCTTTTTCGCTGCCGGAATCATTTCGCGTCTTGCGCCAGTAGATTCAGAACAAGGAGATTTTAAGTTCAATCTCACGCCAACACTTGCCAGAGTGTCAAGCACCATTGCTCTGCTTTTCGCGTGTCTTATGCTTTGCGGCACAAGCACGGTTGCAGCAAACTCTATATTACATGCAAGAGCGCAGATGACACTCGACCCTACGCAAGCCCTCGCTCTTTTTCGTCAAGCAATGTGGTTTAACCCTTACGATGCTGGCACGCGATTCGATTATGGCATTAGGCTTTTCTACGAACGGCAAGCAGACGAGGCCGTGCCACATTTGCGCTACGCTGTAGAGCGTGGGCTTAACGCATCGGTCTGTTATGCTTATCTTGCTGCGGCCGAGGCCGGAGCGGGAGATATTGCCGCTTCAGAACGGACTCTGGCTTATGCCGTCAGCGTCTATCCGCGCTCTGTTTTTTTGCGCGCTCGCCACGCCTCCGCGTTAGCAGACTTGGGAAACTCAACAGCATCCGTAGCGGAGCTACAGGCAGCACTGGCAATTGACGCAAAGGCAGCGCGCGGCTGGTGGCGATTGCTTCGCGTTGGTATTGACGCGATCAAGCGTGAAGGGCAAACTAGCGAAGGTGTTGCTTTACCGGGGGATTTACAACCTGAAAATTGTGTTATAGCTTCGATCGCAGAGTTTGAGCGAAAACCCACAAGTGAATCAGCCGCCATAGACACAGACGCTCATCATTAGCCTGCCATCTTAGAACTACAATGATAGATGTTGCCGAAGCCAGATCATCAACAAGCCATGCGGATCAGGCAGTGATGCCTGATCGTAGCTCGGCAAAGTTGTCGCGAATCATGTCCATTGCGCGCAACGCTTTTCGTGAGGCGGTGCGCGACCGGGTGCTTTATAACCTCGTGCTGTTTGTGTTACTGCTGATCGTCGCCGCGATCTTTCTCGGCGGATTGTCGGCGGGTGAAGAGTCAAAAATAATTGTTGATTTAGGCTTAAGCGCGATGCTTGTGTTCGGAGCGTTTATCGCGATCTTCATTGGCGTCGGGCTTGTTTATAAAGAGATTGAGCGGCGCACGATCTACGCCATCTTCTCGAAACCTGTGGGACGCGGCGAGTTCCTTGTCGGTAAGTATTTGGGATTGTGTTTGACGCTCGCGGTCAACGTCGCCATCATGGGCGCGGGACTTTCTCTCGCCCTGCTATATGTAAAGGGCGGTGGCGATCCGCTCATGATCTCGATCTGGCCAGCGATTGTGCTTATCTACTTGGAACTGTGCATCCTCGTCGCTGTCGCCCTTCTCTTCTCCACGTTCTCGTCGCCCGCGCTCTCCGCGCTCGGCGCGTTTGCGATCTTTATCATCGGGCATTTCAGCCGCGACCTAAACGCTTTCGCAGCCTCGACGGGCACAACGGC
>JACDAW010000308.1 GCA_013695245.1 Pyrinomonadaceae bacterium
TGGTTACGCAGCCGACGCCGCCCGTCGCGCCCCCTCTAACTCCTCTGCCCGGTCGGGTTGTTTCCGCTACTGTCTTAAGCACCGCCGGCGCGGCGAGAACGGCCGAAGAGTTGCGCGCGCGCATCGCAGAAGTAACGAGGCGACCCGAACTTGCGCCTGCAATGGTCGCGGTTAAAGTCGCGTCGCTTGATACGGGGCGCACGCTTTACGAAGAGAACACGGGCAAGTTTTTCATGCCCGCCTCAAACATGAAGATATACACGGTGGCGGCCGCGCTTGATCGTCTTTCGCCGGATTATCGTTTCAAAACCTCCGCGTATGCTCAAGCGCGGCCCGATGCGGTAGGCACGTTGCGCGGCGATTTGACCATTTACGGTCGCGGTGATCCGTCTTTCGCCGCGCGTTTTAATAACGGCGATTACAACAAAGCGATTGACGACTTTGCATCGCGCATTGCGGCATCAGGTGTGCGGCGCGTTGAAGGCGACATCGTGGGCGACGAAAGTTATTTTACAGGGTCGCCGCTTGGATCGGGTTGGGAGTGGGATGATCTTCAGTGGTGGTACGGCGCGGAAGCGAGCGCGCTCACTGTTAACGATAACGCGCTTGATCTTTCCGTTAAACCGGGCGCGGTGGTTGGCGCAGCGTGCATCATTACGACGGGGCCTACTGCGCCGCAGCCGCATGTCACAATTTTGAATCGCACGACGACGACGGCGCGCGGCGCAAAAAGCGCGCTGATTATCAATCGTGGTCTGGGCGATAACATTTTCGAGATTAGCGGAAGCCTTCCGCTTGATGATAAAGGCTTCACGGGCGGCATTGCCATCACGCGCCCGGCGATGATGTTCATTCAAATGCTTCGCGTCTCGCTCCTGCGTCGGGGCATTACCGTTACGGGCCGCTCGCGGACGGTTGACGCTCGCGCCCGCGCCGGAATTCCGCTTGATACCACGACGCTGGTTGAAATTGCCAGTCTAGAGTCGCCGCCCTTAAGCGTTATCGCTGCGCAGACGCTCAAGCCGAGCCAGAATCTTTACACGGAATTAATTCTGCGCACCCTCGGTCGAGTCGTCGGCGCAAACTCTCAAATCGCGGGTGCAAGTTCTGCGGGTGCGAATCGCACGAGCGTGGAAGTGGGCGTCGAAGTCGTCAAGACTTTCTTGCGCGAGGCGGGCGTTAATCCAGATAGAGTGATGATGTCGGATGGTTCTGGATTGTCGCGGCACGATCTGGTGACTGCGGAGGCGAGCGTGCAACTGCTCACTTTTATGAGCAAGCATCGCTATGGCAATGTGTTTCGTGAAGCGCTTCCGATTGCGGGCGTGGACGGCACGCTGAAAAATCGAATGAGAGGAACGCTTGCGGCAAACAATTTGCGCGCCAAGACGGGCACGCTCACAGGAGCCGCATCGCTCACCGGTTACGTTACGAGCGCGGCGGGCGAGCGCTTAGTCTTTTCCATCATGGTCAATAATTATCTTGAAGATGATGTGCGCCGAAATTACATAGACCCGATTGCCGTCATGCTCGCCGCTTTCGCCGGGCGCAGTTGAATCAAGGCGCGCGCTAGTCAAACATCCTGACCGTGTGGCAGAATTGGTCGCCAAGAATTCAAAATGCAATTCATTAAATTTCACGGCTTCGGCAATGATTACATTGTCTTTGAGGCAAAGCATCTCGCCGGAGTGCAATCCTTGAATGATTTCGCGCGCCGCGTTTGTGATAGGCACTACGGCGCTGGCGCAGATGGTATTGCTGTTGTCAGCGATGTGAAAGACGGCGATAAGAGCGCAGATTTCGCTGTGCGCATTTTTAATGTGGACGGAAGCGAAGCGGGATTGTCAGGCAACGGCACGCGCTCGGCCGTAGCATATCTCTACTATCAAAATTTGTGGTCACAGGAACACTTGCGTTTGCAGACGCGCGCGGGCGTCAAACTTTATCGCCTTCTCGAATCCACAAGCGACGGGCATTACTGGTTCGAGTCGGAATTGGGCCGCCCGCGTTTCGATAGCGCAACGATTCCGATGTTGACGGGCAAGGAAGCGCGCGAGCGAGTTACAAATTACCCTCTTGATGTTGACGGTCAAACGCTCGAAGTGACGGCGCTGCAGATGGGTAATCCGAACTGCTGCATTTTCGTTGATGACTTTGATTCGCTTGATTGGCGGCGCGCGGGGCGCATCATTGAATCTCATCGGCAATTCCCAGAACGCACCAACGTCGTGTTTGTGCGCGTGCTTGATCGCGCCAACATAGAATTGCGCATCTGGGAGCGCGGCGTCGGAGAAACCTTTGCCTCCGGCACGTGTTCGTGCGCGGCGGTGGTCGCGTCAGTAATTAACGGCAAAACAGAGAGACGCGTCGGCGTGGAAATGCCGGGCGGTCGCATCGAGATCGAATGGCGAGAGGACGGCGAAGTTGTCCTGACGGGCCGCGCCGACGTGGTTTACAAAGGCGAGTGGTTAAGTGAGCGAGTAAATGCCGAGCAACGCGAAAGGCTGAGTATGAAATAAATAGAGTTCAGACTCTGATTCGCCATTTAACGCTTGTGCTTATCTCCCCATATTTTACAGAACAAGCAAAATTAGCCCCATGAAAAATCCCCCTCGGAGCAGTTCCCCTGCTCGAAATTTGAAAATCTCTGGTTGTCGTACAACCGGATTCCTTTTATGGCTTGGCGTTGCATCTGTCGTTGCGTTCATATCAAGCAGTTGCGGCGCAAGAGCTCCCGGCGAGTCTCATGATAAAGACAAAGTAAATGCAGCGCGCGATGCAAAGACCGTGAACGCGCAGCAATCCGTGCCGATGTGGCTCGGTAATCCAGAGCGCAACGCTTACGGTTCCGGCCCCTGGCCGTCGCGCCCGCTCGAAGTCCTATGGGATTTCAAAACCAAAACGAGTTCGGGCCGCCTGCATAAAGACCAGTGGGGCGGATCGGGTTGGCCCGGGCAGGCGGCCGTTGTCGGCGAGCGCGTCTATTTCGGATCGGCCGACAGCTACGTTTATTGCCTCAACGCGCGCGACGGCGCGGTTATCTGGAAATATAAAACGGGCGATAGCGCTAAATCCTCGCCAGCCGTTGTGGGCAATCGTCTCGTCATCGGAAACCTAGACGACTACGTTTACTGTTTGGATACGGAGACGGGCACGCTCATCTGGAAATATAAAACGGGTTTTGAAAATGACTCTTCGCCAGCCATTATCAATGGCCGCGTCTATT
>JACDAW010000471.1 GCA_013695245.1 Pyrinomonadaceae bacterium
CCCTGCAGCGCACCATAAACCATCACGATCCGGTCTGAGTTATCGAACGGCAAAGGATTGAGCAGCACCGTATTGACAACGCTGAAAATGGCCGTGTTCGCGCCGATGCCCAACGCTAAAGCGATGACGGCGACGAACGTAAAGCCCGGACTTTTAACGAGCATCCGCACGCCGTATTTGATGTCTTGCCAAACTGTGATCATCTCTTCACCTCATAACGAAACTGGAAAGGCGACGGGCGAAAGGCGAAAGTGTGGACACACCCGTAGGCGCAAATCAAAATTTATCCGTTGAATAAAATCAAAGCTTTGAGCTTTCTCCTAACCTTCGCCCCTCGCCTTCCGCCCTTGCTTCATTCGTACCTGAGCGCGATTATCGGATCGACTTTCGTCGCGCGCCGCGCCGGAAGCCAGCAAGATAACAGGGCAACGAACATCAGCAGCGCGGCGATGCCGACAAACGTTAACGGATCGCTCGCGCTCACGCCGAACAGTAAGCTCGACATCAAGCGCGTGAACGCAAATGCCGCGAGCAATCCTAGCCCCACTCCCGCTAAAGCCAGCCGTATGCCCTGCGAGATGATTAACTTCAGCACGTCTCTTGTTTGCGCACCGAGCGCCATCCGCACGCCGATCTCGCGCGTGCGCTGCGTCACGACGTATGACAGCACGCCGTACAATCCGACTGCGCTAAGTAGCAACGCGATCAGCGCAAAGACGCCGAGCACCAGCAGACTGAAACGGCGCGGCGCGACCGCCTCCGCCATCAACGATTCGAGCGTCCGCACGTTTCCCAACGGCTGATCTCTGTCGAGCGATTGCACTTCCCTTCGGATCGCGGCGACCAAGCTGCTCGGCTCATCAGAAGTCTTGATGACCAAGTCCATCGCGCGCATGTAGTCCGCTATCCACTTCGGATTGATCTGCGTCCAAGGGCGATAAATCTCCGGTCGCCCTTCTTCATCAAGTCCGTACTGGCGCACATGACCGACGACGCCCACGATCTCGCGCCAAGGTTCGCCCTCGCCGCCGTAGCGAAGCCGCTTCCCAAGCGCGGCGTCGGGTGGGCTGTTCGGGAAATGTCTTCGCACGAATTCGTCGTCAACGATCACGACGGCGGGAGCGTCCGTCCTATCGCTCGCGTTGAGGTCGCGTCCGGCGAGCAGCGTGATACCGAGCGTTTGGCGGTAGTTCTCGCTGACTGATTGGCTGTAGGCTTGCGAACGCTCGCCCGGATGTTGCGGTTCAGGCTCTCCTTCAAGCAGGTAGCTGTTCTCGCTCGCGCGCCCGAACGGAAAGCCGGTGGTCAAGCTCACCTGCCGCACGCCCGGCAACGCCTCAATGCGCTGCGCCGCCTCCCTGAGAAACGCCATGCTCTGCGCGGCTTCCGGGTATTTCGCATCGCTTAAGCGCAAGCGCAGCGTTAATATATTGCTGGCATCAAAGCCCGGCTCGACTTGCATCAACCGCCAGAAACTTTTGACCAGCAAACCCGCGCCGACCAGCAGCATAAGCGACAACGCGACTTCGGAGACGACGAGCGCTGCGCGCAAGCGGCGTCCGCCCGCGTCGCCTGAGAAGGTGAGACCACCGGCTTTGAGCGCGTGATTTAAGTTTACTTTTGAGATTTGCAGTGCGGGCGTCAGCCCGAAGATGATTCCAGTGAGCAGCGACACAAAGAACGCGAAACCTAACACCGTCACATTCAGCGTAATGTTCTCAAGGCGCGGCAATCCTTCGGGGCTGAGTTTGACGAGCAGATCAACGATCCACATCGCTAATAACAGACCGAGCGTTCCGCCCGCAAGCGAGAGCAGCAAACTTTCGGTTAGCAGTTGGCGAATGATGCGCCAGCGACCCGCGCCGAGAGCCATCCGCAACGCGATCTCTTTCCGCCGCGATGCGCCGCGCGCCAACAGCAAATTGGCGACGTTGGCGCACGCGATTAAAAGCACCAGCCCGACAGCGACCGTCAACATCAACAGCGCAGGTTTCGCCGCGCCGACGTGATCATCGAGCAGCGAGCGCAGCGCGACGCCGTTGCCAGCGTTCGACGCGGGGTATTGCGCGCCCAGACGCGCCGCAATCGTCCCCATTTCCGCGCGCGCCCGCTCTAGCCCCACGCCTGATTTCATGCGCGCCGTCACGAACACGACGTGCGAGTTGCGATCATGCATGAACTCTTGCGCGGCGAGATGACCGAGCGGAATGAAGAACTGATTGTTAAGGTTGTTCTGCCCGTAAAAGTCGAGTTCGGCGGGCATCACGCCGACGACCGTCCATTTTTCGCCGTTATACTGAATGCTGCGCCCCGTCACTTCCCGGTCGCCACCATAACGACTCTGCCATAAGCCGTAACTGAGCACGATGACACGCTCAGCTCCCGGTTGATCTTCATCCGGCGTGAAGAAACGTCCCGCTTGCGGCTGCACGCCGAGCGTTGGGAAAAAGCTTGCCGTCACAAAACGCCCGGTGACACGCTCCGGCTCGCCCTCGCCCGTCAGAACTCCGCCCGCAGGCATTCGCGCCGCCATATTTTCAAAGACGGATGCTTGCGCCCGCCAATCCAGATATGTCGGGAAAGCGACCGCCATCTCCCGCGCTTCTTTGGAAGTTTCAGAGAGCGCCACCAACCGTTCCGGCTCAGGGTAATTCAGAGGCTTCAGCAGCACGCCGTTGACTATCGAAAAGATCGCCGTCGTCGCGCCGATGCCTAAAGCCAGCAGAGTGACCGCGACGAGCGTAAAGCCCGGTCGCTTAGACAGCATACGCGCGCCATAACGTGAGTCTTGCCACAATGCTCTCATTAATTATTTTCCCCTCCCGCGCGACCCACGCTTGATGTTATTCATACCTGAGCGCCACCATCGGATCGATGCGCGTGGCGCGGCGCGCCGGAATGTAGCAAGCGAGAAACGCGATGCCTCCGAGCAACAATGCGACGCACGAGAACGTCACCGGATCGCTTGCCCTCACGCCGTAGAGAATGCTCGCCATTAAGCGCGTGACGGCAAACGCGCCGATGCCACCGATCACGATCCCGACAAGGATCAAGGTCATGCTTTGCTTGACGACGAGGCGGAAGATGTCGCCCGCCTGCGCGCCCAAGGCCATGCGAATGCCGATCTCGTGCGTGCGTTGCGCGATTGAGTAAGAGATCACGGCGTAAATGCCGACGCCCGCGAGCAGAAGCGCGATTACGGCGAAGCCCCCGAAGAGGAACGCCGATAGACGTTGCGGAGCCATTGATTCGGTGATGATCTGATTCATCGTCCGCACGTTGAAGATCGGCTGATCTTTGTCTATCGCTCCCACCTCAGCTTGCAGCGCAGGAATGACGCCTGCCTGATCGCTCGACCTCGTGCGCATTACAATCGTCATCGTGTTCCAAGCCGATTGTGCGTGCGGCACATAGACGGCCAACTCCGGTCTCTCCACGCGCTCGCTGTAAGCTTCGTGTCTTACGTCTCCAACCACACCGACGATCTCGTAACTCTTTTCGCCTCCGAAACGAAGGCGTTTGCCGAGCGGGTTTTCGTTTCCGAAATACTCCCGCGCGAGCAGATTGCTGATGACAACAACGAGCGGCGCATCTGCCGCGTCGCGTTCGGTGATCGCGCGACCTTGCAGCAACGGGATCTGCATTGCATCGAAGTAGTTGGGACTAATAACTTGAAAGTAAGCGAGCGGCGCTTGGCCTTGCGGTGGCTCGCCGCGCCCCTCGACGTAAAAGCCCGTGTCGGTGTTGCTCCAACCGACAGGGATGTAGTTAATGGCCGCTGCCGCTGTCACGCCCGGCAACGTGCTCGCGCGGTCAAGCAAATTTTTATAAAAGTTCACACGCTGCTCCGGCTCGGTGTATTTCAAGCGCGGAAGCGTGATGTCCGCCGTCATCACGTTGTTCGCGTTAAAGCCCGGCTTGACGTTGAGCATGTTAATAAAACTTCGGATCATCAATCCCGCGCCCGCGAGCAACACGAGCGAGAGCGCGACTTCAGAGACGACGAGAAGGCTGCGCGTGCGGTTGCTTCCGCGCCCGTCGGTTGCGCTGCGTCCGCCTTCTTTCAGAGATTCGTTAAGATTCGTCTTCGACGTTTGCAGCGCGGGAACAAGGCCGAAGACAACGCCCGTGAGGAGCGACAGCAGAAACGTAAACGCGAACACGC
Organism: Pyrinomonadaceae bacterium; assembly: GCA_013695245.1. Classification (GTDB taxonomy): domain Bacteria; phylum Acidobacteriota; class Blastocatellia; order Pyrinomonadales; family Pyrinomonadaceae; genus JACCYN01. The sequence continues at coordinate 4,166 of JACDAW010000471.1, forward strand.
GCCAATCAATGCCGAGGTTGTCCCAGCCGCTAACGAGCTTCACGACGAAGTTCGGCGGCAACCCCTTTCTGAGAAAATCAATCATCCACACCGAGAGCAGCAACCCAACTCCTCCGCCCGCGAGCGCTATCAGCAAACTCTCCGTCAGCAGTTGACGCACAATGCGCAGACGACTCGCGCCGAGCGCTGTCCTGATCGCGATCTCACGACCTCGCACTGTTGCGCGTAATAACAAAAGGTTGGCGACATTCGCGCACCCGATCAAAAGCACGAAGGCGACCGCGCCGAGCATCAACAGCAGATACGGGCGCGGGCCGCGCGTCTCACGATCCACAATCGTCTCTAACAGAAAATTTCTATTCGCGTTCGTCTGTGGGTATTGTTCGGCGAGGCGACGCCCCAGCGCATTCATCTCGCTTTGCGCTTGTTCAATCGTTGCGCCGGGTTTGAGGCGCGCGAGCACGCGCAGGTAATGCGAGTTGCGATCCTGCACGTCCTCGTCATCGAAGATGAAGGGCGTCCACATCTCGACGCCGCCGACCGGGTAAGCCAACTCTTTCGGCATCACGCCGACAATCGTAAAGCTGCGGTTATTGATCGGCACAACGCGCCCGACCATCTTCGGATCGGAGTTGAAACGCCGCCGCCACAGAGCGTCACTGATCACAACGACCGCGTTGCTCCCCGGTCGCTCCTCATCAGTTGTAAACGTGCGCCCTTCCTTCGCGCCGACGCCGAGCACCGAGAAGAACGCGGGCGAGACGGTCGCCCCTTCGATGCGCTCCGGCTTATCGCCCTCCGTCAGATTGGCAGACCATCCGTTCATGACCGCCGCCGAGTCAAACGCCGTGATCTCGCGTTTTATGTCGAGAAAATTGGCGGGCGCGACCGAGCCGTGCTCGATGCCTACTTGCGGCACTGTCTCCCAGACGGTGATGATGCGATCCACATCACGAAACGCGAAGGGACGCAGCAGAAGGGCGTTGACGGCGCTAAAGATCGTCGTGTTCGCGCCAATGCCTAAAGCGATGGCGAAGATCGCCACGAGGCTAAAGCC
>JACDAW010000474.1 GCA_013695245.1 Pyrinomonadaceae bacterium
GTCGGTTACGATCTGCTGCTTTTCGTTTTCATCGTCGTTGATTATCGCGTGAGCCGGATGCCTGAGGATGTGAGCGTCAAGCGTGAGATTGAGAATCGCTTTCATCTCGGCGCGGAGACGGAGGTGCGCGTCCGCGTCACAAATAACACGCAACGCGATTGGACGCTCGTCTTAAAGGACGAGCACCCGCCTGAAATGCGTCTTACTTCTTCGCGTGAATCGCGCCTGCCTGTCGAAGCGCAGACAATCGCTGAACTGCGTTATGGATTAATTCCACCCACACGCGGGCGCTTTACATTCGGCGCTATCGCTCTGCGGTATCTCTCACGCTTCGGCTTGCTGTGGCGCGAGCGGCGCGTTGAGGGAAACGAAACCGTTAAAGTTTATCCAAACATTCGTCGGGCGCGCGAGGCAGAGTTGAAAGCGTTGGGCGCGCGTTCTTTAGTTGCGGCGCATCGGCGCGCGTCGTGGCGCGGCGAGGGACGCGATTTCGAGAGTTTGCGCGATTACGTTCCGGGCGATGAACTGCGACACGTTTCGTGGGCGGTGACGGCGCGGCGCGGGCGACTCACAACTCGCCAATACCAGATCGAGCGCGACCAAACCGTGCTCGTCGCTTTAGACGCGGGGCGTTTGATGACGACGCGCGTTGAAGGCGAAACGAAATTCGACGCGGCGATTCATGCGGCGCTCGCTCTTATGTCTGCCGCCGCGCGTGGCGGCGACCAGCTAGGGCTTCTCACCTTCGGGCGGCGCATCGGCGCTTACGTCCCGCCCGGAAGAGGGCGCGAACACACCGACCGCGTGCTTGAAGCGCTCTACGCGCAAGAGCCGGAACTCATTGAGCCGTCCTACACGCGCGCCTTCGAGTTTATCTCTTCAACTTGCAATCGGCGCGCGCTCATCGTTGTGCTCACCGAGCTTGTTGACGAAGAAGGTTCAAGCGAGCTTTTGAAATCTTTAAAAATCTTGCGCCCGCGCCACCTGCCTTTAATTGTCACCATCGCCGACCGCGATCTGAAAGCGGCGGTTGAACACGCACCGCAAAACAGAAACGAACTGTTCACGCAATCCGTTGCCGAAGAGATCATCCACCAACGCGAAACCGCCCTGCGCCGCGTGGAAAAAGAAGGCGGCTTGGCGCTCGATGTCACAACGTCCGCGCTTGTGCCGTCGCTGCTTGAAACTTACATTCGCGTGAAAGAGCAAGGCAGGCTGTGAACGCGAGGCGTGAAAGCTTTAATGCTTTGCCGCTTACCCCGCCGCTTAAATGGGCTGGCGGAAAGCGATGGCTATTGCCACACCTCGAAACCATCTGGCGCGAATACGAAAATCGTCGTCTTGTTGAACCTTTCTGTGGCGGACTTGCCGTTGCGCTTGGGCTAAAACCCGAACAGGCTTTATTGAACGACGCGAACCCGCACTTGATAAATTTTTACAAGCAAGTACAACGCGGACTTGCGATCACGATTGATACTCATAATGATGAAGCAATATTTTATCGCCAGCGTGAGCGCTTTAATGAAATTATCAAAGCGGGTGAAGAGCAAAGCGCGGAAGCAGCGCAACTCTTTTATTACCTCAATCGCACGTGCTTCAACGGCTTGTGTCGCTTTAATCGGCGCGGCGAGTTTAATGTTCCGTTAGGCAGTTATAAAACCATCTACTATGCAACTGACTTTGTCAAGTACCGTGAGTTATTCAATCGCTGGACGTTTGCGAACGGGGATTTTGAGAAGCTCGAAATTGAATCAACTGATTTCATCTACGCTGACCCACCATACGACGTAGAGTTTACGACTTACAGCGCGGGCGGATTTTCATGGGATGACCAAGTTCGAGTTGCTCGATGGTTAAGGGCGCGAACTGTTCCAATCGTTCTTTCTAATCAAGCAACGCCGCGCATCATTAAATTATACACAGAGCTAGGATTTGAACTGCGCTACTTCGACGCACCGCGCAAGATAAGTTGCACTGGAGATCGAACTGCGGCACGAGAAGTTTTGGCTACAAGAGGTTTCTCATGAGTCCACGAGAACTCGCACCGGC
>JACDAW010000499.1 GCA_013695245.1 Pyrinomonadaceae bacterium
GCCGGCAGCGGGTCAGTGGGTGCGCTTGGAAGTGGCGGCCAACCTCGTTGGCTTGGAAGGCAAGACGTTGAACGGTATGGCCTTTACACTCTTCGGCGGGCGCGCCACTTGGGACGCGGCCGGGAAAAAGGCGCCGTAATCGTCGCCTCTCTTACTCTTAATCCAGCCTCTGACAGAAAGGAAATCGCAACCATGATTACTTTTGTGGCTGACGCGATTTAATTAGTTGCGTACAGATAAACACGATGATACCAAAACCTCGATCATTAAATTACCTTCATCATTGCGATTAAGCCATAGCTCTTATCTAATCCCGCTATAAGCTAGGACGGAGTAGCTATACGTGTGCTATTCCGCCGCATCTCTGCGAATGCCTTTACCCGCTTCCGCTTGCCAAAGCGTGCTGCTATTTGTTAAATCTCACAGTGCGACGTTCTCCTCAGGGCTCGAATCTTAGCTTCTTGGAGATGTTTATGATGAACAAAAATCTTTCCGCTTCTTTTCTCGCTTTTGCGCTGGTGCTCTCGCTGTCTGTTGCTGCGGTTGCCGATACGATCCGGTTGAAGGACGGCACGGTGATTCGCGGGCAGGTGGTCGGCTTCGGCGATCAACAGTTTACGGTGCTCATCGGTAGCGGCGCGCGCGGTCGGCGCAGCCGTATCACGCTCTACATGGAGGACGTCGAATCAATTGAGTTCGATGGAGCGACGAACACAACGGCCGCGGTGCCCGGCGACAGTTCCGACACAATCGCAAGCGGCGGAAGCACTTCCTCCTCTTCTTCTTCGCGCCCGGTTGAGCCGCGTCCGACAACACAGCCTTCGTCAAACCCGCCAGCGAGTTCGGCCAATCCTTCGAGCGGAAACAATCGCTCGTCGTTTTTCCCCGTCAATGTACGTGTGCGCGCCGACAGCACGACGAACGGTTGGACGAACACCGGACTCGTCGTGAGGCGCGGGCAGCGTCTGCGCGTTTCTTCGACGGGGCGCATTTCCCTTGGAGGCGGACGCTTTTCTACACCGGCGGGACTCCCGTCTTTGCCGGATCGCGACAAGCTGATGCGCAATGAAGCGACCGGCGCGCTGATCGCCGTGATCGGCGACGACAACGACGATTTTATTTTTATCGGCAACCGCCGCGAATTCACTGCACAACGCGACGGAGTGCTTTTCTTGGGCGTTAACGAGGGAAATCTGGCGGATAACACGGGACTCTACGATGTAACGGTTGAAGCTGAAGCTAACTCCGGCCGATGAAATGCCGGGTGAAACGCCGACGCGCTTTTCTGCATCATAACCTTGATCGAATTTCCGGCCTTCAGCTTTGTGCCTTGACCATGCGTTCTTCGGGGTACATAGTTAGCCAATTGTCCCTCATCCATTAAACGTCGCTGCCGTAAAAAGGGTCAGGTTGTTATGAAAGCTTTTACCGCCCGCCGCCACATCGCACTCGGAATTGTCTTTACATTTTTGCTCGCCGCCTGCCCGTTCACCGCAACAGCGCAATCGCGGCGACAGCAACCCGCGCCGTCGCAGCAGAAAAAGAATCGCCGCGACGGGCAGCCGCAGCAGCAAGGCGGCAACCAACCTAATCAAGAACCCCTGCCGCCCGACGTTGTCGGCTCGCCGCAAGACGAAGTCATTAGCGTCCGCTCAACGCTCGTCAACGTTGATGCCGTCGTCTATAACAAAAAGACGCGCCAGATTATCACCGGCTTGAAGCGCGAAAACTTCGCCATCTTTGAAGACGGTGTGCAGAAAGAGATCACCAACTTCTCGACGCCCGAAGCTCCCATTACCGTCGCCCTCGTGCTCGAATATAGTAAGCTTTCGGATCGCGTCGGCGGCGATATGTTTGAACCCGGACGCTATGAGGTATTGAAACCGGCGGCGATGTTCTTAACTCAATTCATCCAACCGCCGAACGATTACGCCTCCGTGATCGCTTACGATAGCCGCGCCACACCGCTCACAGATTTCACGAACGATCCGAATCGCATCAACACTGTGATCAGCCTTCTCTTCCGCAGCTATCCAGCTTCGAGCGAGGCCAATCTCTTTGACGCGATGAACTTGGTATTGATGGGCGGGCGCGGCGATGCAGTGGTGCTGGATAACTCGAAAGAACGCACGGCCGAATATGCGGGGCTGGCAAGTGTGCAGGGTCGGCGTAAAGCAATGATCTTGATCTGCACAGGCATTGACACGTTCAGCAAAATCAACTACGGCAACGCGCGAAAGATCGCCCAGAATGCGGGCGTGCCGATCTACATCATCGGCACGGGCAATCTATTTTTCAAAAAATATGGAGATCAATTGCCCGCCGAAGATGGACTGCTCGGCTCAACTCAGCCCGGACGCATGACCTTTCTGCAAGCGCAAAACGCTTTGAAAACTTTCGCCAAAGAAACAGGCGGCGCGTATTTTCCCGTTACCTTCGACGGAGAACTAGGCGGCGTGCTGAGTTCAATTAACGCGCTGCTGCGCAATCAATACAGTCTCGGCTACAATCCGGGCGACGTGCGCGACGGCAAGCAGCACAAGATCGTCGTTCGCGTTGACGTCAACGGCGATGGGCAATACGACGACAAAGAGTTTATCGTTAACTCCCGCCAATTCTATAACGCGCCGAAGGGTTAGATGGAGTAATGCCTTCCGCCTACTTCTGTCGCACGTAGAACGCAGTGACGACACTAACAACTAATCAAAAAGGTCGCACAAGAAAAACGTGCGACCTTTTTCGTTAATTTAAGTTCCGTAAATCCGCAAACGGAATTCATCATTGAAGACGTGAATTTCAGGGCGGCGTGAGGAAAACAGACGCGACTGCCGCAGCAGCATCGGCAGCCCGCCATGCGGAAGTTCAATCCCGTAGGCGCGATTGATAAAAACGGCGTGCAATTGCGGGTTGAGGCGTTGCGGCACGCCGTAGCGGATCGCTCTCGACCACGCGGGCGTGAAGCCTGCAGTGCGGCGCGGGTTAATGATCTCAATCGAACGATCATAGATGTGCACGCGCGTCGAATGATCGCGCAACGCAAGATCGCGGTGCGACAAGGCGTTGGCTAATGCTTCGCATATCACCTCGCGCTTGTAGTTAGCCCGCGCAATGAAAATCTGATCGGTTGCTTCTCCCTCATTCGCGGACTTACGCGGCGGGCGCGTGTCAAACAGATCGCAGTAACGACGGATGAACCCAAGCGTGGCTTCGTAAAGCGTATGCAAGTTGCCCGTGAATTGCGCGCGTTCGATCTCCGGTGCGCCCGAAGCCGATGAATCGCCGGAGAAGCGCACGGACGTCAGCCCCGCGCGCGGCAGAAGTTTCGCCACGCTTTCGTCTCTTCCAAAGAGCAATAGCCCGGCAACGGTCGGTATGCTCTCACCTGCATGTGTGGTAGCGAGCGCCAACTCGCGTTCTAAGACTTCGGCGGTCGGGTAATCTCCGAAGCCCGCTTCCGTGAAAGCATCTCCTTCAAATTCGCGCAGGTAACTCCACAAATGAGCTTCGTCAATGTCTTTAATGCCCGCGCCAATGACGGGCGCGCTCTCGTATTGAAACGGGCGCGCTTCATCCATGAGCGCGGTTAATTCTTCCGGCGTCGCCTCGCGCTTCTCCGCGCCCATGCGGATAAAATAACGACCGTCGGCGCGCGTGCGGTAAGGTCGGCGCGTGCCGCGCACTTCTAAAGCGACGATACGCCTTCCGTTGTCAAACGAAACACCATCAATGTAGGGCACAAGCACGGGTGCGATCTCGTGGCGGCAGATGCGCACAAGTTCTTCCTGAACGGATTCAGGATCATCCAAACCTTCGACGCGCATTTGATCGTCAACGCCAAAGACGATTACGCCGCCGCCCGTGTTCGCCAGCGCAACGATGCCTTGCGCGATCTTTTCGGAATTGGAAAGTTTAACTTTGAGTTCGAGGTAAGTGTCTTCGCCGCCGCGCACGAGACGCATCAGTTCGGTGCGCGATGTTTGCGGCGCAGGTGTGGAGAAATACTCAAGGACGGAGCGTTCCGTTGAGGGTTCGTGACGCTGGTTGCTACGAAATCTTCTGCGAGCCATTTATGTCTGGACGGTGCGCATGACCCGCCCGGATGCTTCGGCGCTAAAAAACCGATGAGCAAAAATCTCGAAGCATCGCTGGATTTACTGCAAATCTGAATTGCACAACAAACGTCTGCTCTTTACCGCGCGGACAAACGCTCGTATGATCGAAAGCGATTATAACATATTCCTCGCTTCACTTTGCGGCCGTCGTCATCGTTTTGATGAAATGAGTAGCGCTCACCATTCAGATGCTAAAGCCTACGTCGGACTCGGCTCAAATTTGGGCGACCGCGCGGGAAACTTGTTGCTCGCCGTGCGCGGCATGATGAATGCAAGTTTAGCGATCTCGCGCTTGTCTTCGATCTACGAAACGGAGCCGGTGGACGTGCGCGAGCAGCCGTTCTTTCTCAACATGGTCGCAGAACTCTCCGGCGCGCTGCCCTCTCCCGAACAACTGCTCGCGCGTTTGCTGAGAATCGAATACGCTTTGGGTCGCAGTCGTAAGACTCGGCGCGGCGCGCGAACGATTGATCTCGATCTGCTGCTTTACGGCGACGTGCAACAAACGTCCGAGTTTCTCACCTTGCCGCACCCGCGCTTGCACTTGCGCCGCTTCGCTCTCGTCGGTTTAGCTGAACTGATCCCCGACAAAATTCATCCATCACTAGGACGAAGCTTCAGCGAACTGCTTGATATGACGAACGACGCTGCGGGCGTTCAACTCTGGAGGGCAGGATGAAGCGGAAGTTAGCGCAGGCTTTTAACGAGGACGACATCGGTGCTGATCTCGCCGCGCGCAAGGGCGAGTTGACGTGCGTTGCGCGACCACGCGAACGAGAAGATTTGATCGCCCGCAAAGTTCGTTAGTTGCTGTGGCGCGCTGCCACCCAAATCCTGTCGCCAGATGTTGGAAACGCCGTCGCGCGTGGCGATGTAGGACAAAGCGCGTCCGTCCGGCGTCCAGCGAAAAGTTTGGAGATAAGCATTCGGGATATGATCGAAAATCTTAATGGGTGCGCCGCCTTGAAACGGAATGACGGCGATTTGCCATGGCGACGAATGGTTTGCGCGATAAACGCAGGCGATCAGTTTGCCATCGGGCGAGACGACTGGCTTGGTGGCGATCTGCTCTGTAATTTGCACGGGCGCGCTGCCGCCGTCGGCGGGGATTTTCCAGAGCGTGTTGCGGTTCGCGCCGATAGAGGCATAGACGATCCAGCGTCCATCCGGCGTCCAAGATTGCCAGAGTTCACCGCTCCCCTGCGTCAGTTGCGTGAGGTTGCGCCCGTCAATGTCCATGCGACAGATATGAACGGCGTCTTCCTTGCTTGATGCGAATAAGACATAACGTCCGTCAGGCGAAACCGATGGCGAGCTTTCGCTGTCCTCATTCAACTCGCGTTGATTCTTGCCGTCCGCATCCGTGATCCAGATGTGCGGCTTGCCGCTCGTTGTCGAGCCGTAAACGATCTGTCCTTGCGGCGTCCAATCGAGACCGTAAAAGCCGTCGTACTTCCCTGAAGTGAGTTGTTTGCTTTGTCCCTCGCTCGCGGCGGGCACGCTTGTCCAGATGTCGGAATGCTGCGCGACTTGTGTGGTGACAAACGCACCGCCGTCCGCCGTTAAACTCAAGCCGCGATAATCGCTGACATCGTTGGTGATACGCTGCGCCGCGCCGCTCGCGGTGGACAGATGCCAGAGTTGACGCACGCCGTTGCGTTCATCGCTCGCGGCGAAAAGCAACGCGCTGTCTTTGAGCCACGCTAGACCAGCGACTTCGTGCCACTTTTGCGTCGAGAGGCGTTTCGTTTCTCCACCATTTACGGCGACAGCGACCAAATCGAGTTGATGATGATTCTGCTCGAAGCTGCCCGCGCCCGCAGCGATGCGTCCGCCGTCCGGCGACCACGCTAAACCGCCACTGATGTAAAAGAATTCTGGATAACGCCGCGTGGCGAGCGGCTGTTCCGTTTTGCCATCGGTATTCGCC
>JACDAW010000506.1 GCA_013695245.1 Pyrinomonadaceae bacterium
CGCACGTCGCCGAACCACGCGGCCTTGTTCGGCTCGACGTATGGTTTTCCACTCGCGCCGGGATTAAGATTAAACCATAAATGATCGGTTCGCAGTCCGGCTCCGTTATCAACAGCGCGCATGTCGCCCGAAGCAGATCGTAGCGTCGCGTAATCAGTCGGGCGCAAACGATCAAGAATGTCGAGCGAACCTTGTTGAAGGCGCGTGATGGCGTTGTTGGCGTCGCTCACCGCTTCAACCGTGAGCGAATCGAGATACGGAAGTTGCGTACCCGTTGCATCGCGCTTCCAATAATTCGGATTGCGCTTGAGCACGGCACGCTCGCCCGGTTGCACGGATTCGACGATGAACGCGCCCGACGTAACAATCATTTGCGGTTCGGAGGCGAGCGAATAAGCCTCGCGTAGCGTACCATTGTTGAAACTCTCTTCGAGTTTGTGGCGCGGAAGCACGGCCGCGTTCGAGAGATAGTTTTCGGGCGCGGCGACGAATTCAGGGAACGTCAAGCGGAGGTGACGCGCGTCTTTCACCGCAACCTCAATCGGTTTTCCGCCGATCAGCATCGCGTCACGAAAGAGGGGCGACGCCGTGCGCTCGTCGTAGAGAGCGCGAAACGTGAAGGCGACATCTTCCGCCGTCAGCGCTTGTCCGTCGGAAAACTTCAGTCCGTCTCGCAAAGCGAGATCAAGCGTTCGCCCGTCGTCGCCTAGCTGCCAAGATTCAGCCAGAGATGGAGCGTAGCGTTGTTCGTCGTGATTAAACTCGACAAGACGGCCACCAAGCAGGTAAAAAGAGACGAGCAACGAAGGCTCGTCGGCTGCCATAAGGTAGTTGAAGGTTTTCGGCGGGGCGGCAAGGCGGTATCTTATTGAGCCGCCGCGCTTGCCTGCAACGTGTTCGCGTTGGAACTCCTGATTGTTATTGACGATTGGTTGCGAAGGCTGTTGACACGCTCCGAAGATGAGCGCGATGAGCAAGATGACAATCAAGCGTGCTCGTAATTTAATTGTAGATTCCATTAGAAGTTCAAAAAGTAATGAAGGAATGAATGTAGCGTGTACCGTTGGAGGCGGCGATTTGATCGTCCGAAAAGAATTGAAACACAGCTATAGATCAATGTCTAGTATCATCTCGTTTCGCGCCCACCACGCGCGCCGACGAAACGTTTGCTACCTAACTCACCTGATGAAAACATGACGATAAATTTTTGCGTCGAAAGTAACAGATGTTGAACTTGCTCGCATCAAGAGTAGCTGAAGGGATCGTTGTGCTAATAGTCGTGTCGGCGATGACCTTCGGGTTGCTTGCAACGGCTGGCGGCGATTCCCTCACTGCGTTGCGCAACGATCCGCTCGTCTCCGCCGAAACCCTTAACTCTTTGGAAAGGATTTACGGACTTGATCAGCCGCTTCACGTTCGCTACTGGCACTGGCTAACAAACGCGGCGCGCGGGCGGCTTGGTGAATCGTTATATTATCACGCGCCTGTCAGTCGGATAATTTTGCCGCGACTGCTTGCCACGCTCGCGCTCGCTCTTGTCGCTTTAATAATAGCTGTTTGCGTCGCCCTTGCGCTTGGAGCAGCGGCGACGCGGCGCAGAGGCGGATGGTCGGATCGCGTGAGCAGCGTGGTCGTCCTTTTCGGAACGTCAACGCCGCGCATCGTTCTCGCGCTTCTCGCGCTCGCGCTTCTGGCGCGCACCGCGTTGTTTGCGAAGGGCGAACAAAATTTCTGGAGCGGCGCGGCGTTGCTGAGGGTTTTAGTGCCCGCGCTCGTTTTGTCAGTGCCGCTAGTCGCGTTATTTCTCTCGCAGGCGCGCGATGGCTTACGCGCAGCAATGAACGAAGCGTTTGTGCAAGTGGCGCGCGCTAAGGGGCTGCCGGAGCGAACCGTAATTTTGCGTCACGCTTTGCGGAGCGCGCTTAACCCGCTGATCACAATTTTCGGAACATCGCTCGGCGGAATTATGAGCGGCTCGGTGGTGGTCGAAACGGTGCTCGACTATGCAGGTCTTGGACAGTTGAGCGTTGTTGCGATACGCAATCGTGATGTGCCGCTTCTGATGAGCGTTGTGGTTTTATCGGCGACGGCGGTGCTCGTCGGCAATCTCGTGGGCGACGTTTTGCTGCGCCTCAACGATCCGCGTCTGCGTCAAAGCGCGGCGAGAAGTTCTTTCCTTAAAACGATCACGCCGCCCTCCTCATGAATTTAAAAGCGCCTACTAAACAAAACGAAACGACGCCTATTGCGCTTGAAGAAGGCTTTGTTCGCAACGACGCTTTGAATGAGCGCAACGGAATTTTTAATCAACCTCAATCGTTCTTAGCACGCAACGGCAAGATTCTTTTACGTCGCCGCAAGTTTGCGCTCGGAGTTATCATCGTCGGGATGTTTTACGCGACGGCTCTGCTGGCAAACTTTCTTGCGCCTTACGATTATCGAACGCAAGTTAGAACGGAACCGCTCGCGCCGCCCTCATCAATTCGCTTCCGAGACTCAAGCGGAAAATGGAGC
>JACDAW010000509.1 GCA_013695245.1 Pyrinomonadaceae bacterium
TATATAAGGTGACTTTGATAGTGGAAAGACTAGTCTGGTTTTCGAGATAGCGCAAGCGACCCTGCAAGCGTTCGATCTCGGTGCGCACTTCGGCGAGTTGGGTTTGCACTTCGAGCGCGTCGCGCACGGTTTTCGCCGTGCGCATGATTTCGATAAACTGCGCTTCGAGAGCTTGTTTAGTGCGGATGCGCGCTTCGAGGTCAATGAATTCTTCGGTTACATCTTGCCCCGTCGTCTTTTCGTTGCTCACGCGACTGCCTAAGCCGCGAATCTTTTCAAGCACGTTGTTGAACTGCGCCGAAGGCACGCGCACTTCGATGTTGACGGTCACGCTTGCGCCGCCCGCGTCTTCATCGCCGCGCTGTCTCGTTTCGTTTGAAGCGACGTAGCCACCGCTCTGCTCGGCGATAGCCGCAATGCGCTGTCCGCCTTCGGCAGGCTTGTCAGTTTCGAGCGTGAGCGCGGCATTTTGAATGATCTTGCGTGTGGTCGTCGTCGGCGCTTGCGCCGCGTTGATGTTGGCTGGCAGGGAAGTTTGTTGCGATGCGGCTGTGTCGCTTGTCGCTGCGGACGGAGCGCCACCGGACAACTCGCTGTTTCGGGTGCTGTTACTGTTGGAGGTATTACTTGATTGAGAGCAACCGACGAGCAGAAATACAGCCGACAAGAGAAACGCTTTTACGATTCGCACCACTCAGAAACCTCCCAGATTCTTTGACGCCGCACCGCACGCCATTTTGCCAATGTCGGAGCGGTGACTTTATACTTCACTTTCTTGAACGCGAACAAAAACTTTTCTTGCGCCGTTTCATTTAAAGGAAGCTTCAGGCACGGGCTGCCCGCCGAGAAACGCGCGCACCGTACCCATCATGCGACGGATGCGACGCACGACCTTGGGCGCGATCCAGAAGAAGATCAAAAGGAAGATGGCGATCACGACGAGAATTGCGACCGGATGAATCGCCGCGAGCGCAATGGCTCCGATAGCCACCGCGTCTTCGACAAAGGAGAGCATCCAATTCGTTACCGGCTCAGGACTAAGATTAGCGGCTGCGCGCGCCGTCGCTTTCGTGCCGTGTGTCGTGAGCGCGAGTCCGCCGCCGAGCATGAGCGCGGCGACCTGCACGGTCGGATGAAGATTCGTCGTCGCCGCAAGCGCGAGAATCGCGCCCGCAGGCACGCGCACAAACGTGTGCACCGCATCCCAGATCGTATCAACGTAAGGAACTTTATCGGCGACGAATTCAATTGTGTAAAGAAAGATCGCGATTCCGATAATGAGCCAGTTGTCGAGCACGTGAAGCCCGCCGGGAAGCTCGGCGAGTTTGTAGTGCTGGAGAAGTCCGAGCGTGGCGACAGTCGCATAAAGATTGATACCGGCCGTCCACGACGCGCCGAGTGCCAAGCCAAGAGTTTGAATTAAATCCATCTTTCACCTCCATCATGCAAACCGCTTGTTTTTTACAAGCGCGTTACCGACGAAGCTGTTACTCCGCCAACAGTTCGTTCAGCAAAGATTCAATGTCAGTCGCGTTGCGCTTCGGAAAGATTACGCGACCACCTGTCTCTGCTGTAATGTTTCTGAGAAACGTTTCAGCCCTGCCTTTTGAATTCCTTCCGCCTCCTCCTCCGCCTAATTCTTGAGTCAGCCCGATGGCGTAAACTTTGATGCTGCTTTCCTTCAGTTCTTTAATGAGTTGCTCTTTTTTTACCGCGCTAACTCTGTCTTCGCCGTCTGAAATGATGATGATAACTTTACCCGCGTAAACACCTTTTTCGCTCGCTGCCTTGGCGTTTAGCTTCTCACCCACCGAACGGACGGCATCCATGAGAGCCGTTTCGGTATAACGAATAAATCTTCAATGTAACTCACAATCTCGTCCTCGTTCTGACTCCATTGAAGCCCCTGTATGACTTCGGCTAATACGCTTCTTCTCTCTCCTTGAGTCTCAAAGTTAAATACCGAAACGGGGCCGCGTCGGTGAATGCGTTTCACGACGCCGTTGCCGAATGCTATCACTTGCGGGAATTGGGTTCTCATCGAACCTGTGTTATCCAAAAGCACGCCGTAAGCCACCTGCTTCTCGCTCTGCGCGATGGCGAAGTTGCAAACGAGCAGCATCAAAAAAAGCGTTGCTGAAAAGCGGCGCGCGAACTTAGTTTTCTGTGGCATAAGTGATCCCTTCTTCGTCATAAGGGTAAACGCGCAAGTTTTGAAATCCCGACGACTACTCCGTTTCCTTGTCGTGCTCTGCATCGTCTTCCTCCGCGCCATCGTCGTCGTTCGCCGCGCCGCGCTTGTCCGCACGTTTGATGCCGAATTTATCGAGACGGTATTGCAATGTACGAAAGGTTAAGCCGAGAAGTTTTGCCGCCTTCGTGATGTTGTAATCGGTGCGTTCCATCGCTTGCGTGATGAGGTGGCGTTCGACATCTTCAAAATCAATGCCTTCGGTCGGAAGCTTGAATTGGCTCTCGGCCGCCGGGCGAGAATCGGCGCGCACTTCAAGCGGCAGATCGTCAACCGTGATCAGATCGCCTTCGCACAACAGGATCGCGCGCTCAATCGCCGATTCCAACTGCCGGACGTTGCCGGGCCCCGCATAATCTTCCATCACGCGGCGCGCATCCGCATCGAGTCCGCGAATGAGGCGCGAGGTGTTGCGCGTGTGCTTTTTGAGAAAGTAGTCGATCAATACCGGAACGTCGTCGCGGCGTTCGCGCAAGGATGGAACGTCAACGGAGAGGACGTTGAGGCGGTAGTAGAGATCGTCGCGGAAGCGACCGTCCGCAACCATCCCGCGTAGGTCGCGGTTGGTGGCGGCGACAACCCGCACGTCAATCTTAATGGGTCGCACGCCGCCGACGCGTCTGATCTCGCGCTCCTGTAAGGCGCGCAAAAGTTTTGCTTGAAGAGAAACATCGAGTTCGGCGATCTCGTCGAGGAAGAGCGTGCCGCGATCCGCGACTTCAAAGAGTCCTTTCTTTTCGGCGTGCGCGCCCGTGAAGCTGCCCTTCTCGTGACCGAAGAGTTCGGACTCTAAAAGGTTTTCGTTGATCGCCGCGCAGTTGACAGCTTGAAACATCTCGGTAACGCGCGGGCTTTGATTGTGAATCGCGCGCGCGATCAACTCTTTGCCTGTGCCGGATTCTCCGCGAATGAGCACGGTTGAACTTGAACGGGCGACTTTCAAGATCATCTTTTTCACTGTCTCCATTTTCGGCGAGGCGGAGATGATCTCGGTGTCGAGCGCTTCGAGCCGCGCGAAGGCGCGAGCGATTGTCGCAAGCAATGTTTCGCGGTCGTAGGGCTTTTCCAAGTAGTCGAACGCGCCGCGCCGCAAGGCTTCTTTCGCGGAATCAATCGAGCCGTGTGCGGTTAAGAGCAGCACGATGATTGAAGAATCGAAGGCGAGCAGGCGGCTTAAAAGTTCGATGCCGTCAATCCCTGTCATCTTCAAATCCGAGAGAACGAGATCAAAGCGGCGTTCCTTAATCATCTTTAAGGCGGCTTCGCCTGACGAAGCGGTGGTGACGTTATAGCCTTCACTCGTCAGGATCATCTCAAGAATTTCGCGCTGCGCTTTCTCGTCATCTACGACGAGGATGTTTTTGCGTGCCATAAGCTCCTCAGAAAGGAAGTTAAAAGTAAAAAGGCAAAGGGTAAAAGGTGATTATACTCTGTCTTCCTCATTTTGCCTTTTACCTTTTTACTTTTGCCCTTCATCTGCTGTTGCGGGCAACTTGACGGTGAACGTTGTGCCTACGCCTTGCTCGCTGCGGACTTCGATTGTGCCGCCGTGATCATCAACAGCCTTTTTGACGATAGCAAGTCCGAGTCCCGTGCCCGTTTCTTTCGTCGAAAAGTAAGGTTCAAAGAGTTGCGGAATATTTTCAGGCGCGACGCCTGCGCCCGTATCCGTAAAGCTTATTGCCACGCGCTCGTCATCTTTACTGATCGCCACTGTGAGTTTGCCGCCGCCGCTGCTACTGTCAATGGCTTGCAAGCCGTTGATGATCAGGTTCGTAAAGATCGAGCGTAGAGATTCGGCATCAGCAAGAACGGGCGGCACTTCGGATGCTTGCTCAACGCTTAGTTTAACTCCGCTTTCGTCCGCCTGCACCTCGACCATGCGCAGCGCGTCCTCAACGCTTGAGCGCACGTCAATGGGTTGAAGATCGAGTTTCGCCGGACGCGAGTAATTGAGAAACTCCGAGATGCGCGTGTTGATGCGTGCGACTTCTGATTTAACGCCGCTCGCCAGACGGCTGAATGTTTCGCGCTTCTGCCGGTCTTCGGGCGCGAGCGAAGTTTGCAGATGATCAAGCGTGAGATTAATGTAGTTAAGCGGATTCCTGATCTCATGCGCGATGGCGGAAGCGAGACGACCGACCACGGCCGAGCGTTCGACCATGTTAAGGCGAGTTTCGAGTTCGCGTGTTTTACTGAGACGCACCGTCATATCGTTAAAAGTGGCGGCGAGCGCGCCCATCTCGTCGCGGCGCGAGGCGGCAGGCACTTGTAGATCGAAATCTCCGGCGGCGACGCGACGCGCTGCGCTCGCTATATCTTTGATCGGCTGTGTAAATCTCCACACGAGAAGGGCGGCGACGAACGTGGCGAGCAGCCACGTCAGAAGCGTCGGGAAGAGTGGACGCAAGGTTTGCCACGACGATTGGCCGCGCGCCGGATCGGCCGAGCCGAGCACGACGACGATGTAGTTAAAACCTTTGTCAGTTTCCAGACGTATGGGCACAGCGCGCGGCTCTCCAGCGACAGGCTTCTGGAGGGCAGATGAGGAGGGCAGCAGGTGCTTGATGTCCTCCGTAGATTGACCGGCGTCAACAAGCGGGATTCTCCGTAGCACGTCGGCGGCGTTGAAGTATTGCGTCGAATTATCGGCGAGCGTTCTGGGCAGATAAGCCGGATCGAGACTATCGTCAATGCGCCCGGAGTCGTTGACGACGAGGATGTTCATCACGCGCCCCTGCTGCTCGTCAAGAAGCGGGCGTTCGCGTTGTTGCGCCATGTCTTTCATGTAAGCTCCGGCCGAAAGACTTTTGAGCGCGAGGGCGACGCCACCCGCAAGAGCCTGTTCCTGTTCGGCGATCACGCGGGCGGCGCGCTGTTCGGCGCGGCGGTTAAAATAGTATTGCACGCCGAGCGTCGTTACGAGCAGGACGGCGAGCACGAGCAACAACCGCGCGCGGAAGCTGTAGATGAGATCAAGCACGTTCATCAGTAAGAAATTAGATGCAGCAAATTGTGAACGCGCATGTTTTCACTTGGGGGGCGGACGATAATTTTGTTGCCGCGCGTTTCGTTGAAATGTTATATTCGCTTGTGGCGTTCCAAAGCAATCTCCTCGGAAGCGCCGTTTGCGGAATTCTCCCGCCATATCCGTTTACGACTCGAAGGTTGAAAACCTTCAGGAGATACTGAGGGGATTGATACGGTTTTCCATAACCTTGAATTTGCGACGGCCTTCGTGCCACGTCGCCGCGCGCCCTCTGCCTCGAACCTCGAACAACTTCAACCACACGTTCAGTCAATTTTTTACATCCGCTCTTCCGCTTAATTTTAGCCGCGAGGTTTCTCTAATGACGCACACGCTTCGACGCTCACGCGCAATCATGCTTCTTCTGGCGATGCTCTTTGCGAGTTTAACTTTAGCATTTCCACCAATCGCCACCGCGCAAAGAAAACGCAGCGCTCCGGCACACCCCGCGCGAAGCAACAGCAAGAAGCCTGCAGCGAGCGCGGATCGTCGCGGTCGTGAAGCGGATAAATCGCGCCGCGCATCCGCCGCCGCCGATGATAAAGGCAAGCGTGGCGGTTCACGCCGCGAACGCCTTGCGGAATCCCGCCGTGCCGCCGAACAACGCCGGCGTGAGGAAGCCGAACGCCGCGCCGAAGCGGCCCGCCGCGCCGAGGCCGCACGCCAAGCGAGGCTTGCTGCCATCGCGCGCCAACGCGCCCTCGACCAAGCTTTGCGTGATGAGGCCGTCGCTAACATCGGACAGGACAGCACGACGGGCGAAGATTTGGAAGTGCGCCGCATCGCCGTCGCTGCGCTCGGCTATCACGCCGGAACCGTTGTTGTTATGGACCCGCGCACGGGCCGCATCTATACCATCGTGAATCAGGCGTGGGCGCTTCAGCGCGGCTATAAACCGTGTTCGACCGTAAAGTTGGTGACGGGTTTGGCCGGTTTAACGGAAGGCGTAATTGATCCGACGCAACAACTCGCCGCCGCGAGTTACCGCATTGATTTAACAGACGCGCTTGCCTATTCCAATAATCCTTTCTTTCAGTCGGTCGGCGGTCGCGTCGGCTTCGAGAAAATGGTGAGCTATGCCCGGCAGTTGGGTTTCGGTGAGCCGACAGGAATCAATTACCCGAACGAATATCCGGGTCGCGTTCCCGTCTTTAAAAGCGGTTACGCCGTTAACCACATGTCTTCGCACGGCGACGATTTCGAGGTCACACCCGTCCAACTCGCCGTGCTCGTCTCGGCTATCGCTAATGGTGGGCAGTTGTTGATGCCACACCTGCCGCGCACGCCGGAGGAGACATTGAGGTTTAAGACTGAGGTGCGACGCAACTTAAATATCCCGATTGAAAGTTATCGCCGCCTGCTTCCGGGTATGATTGGTGCGGTCAACTACGGTTCGGGAAAGAAGGCTTACGATCCGCTGCAAACCATCGCCGGAAAAACCGGAACGTGCATCGGGCAGAGCGGCTGGCTCGGACTCTTCGCTTCTTACGCGCCCGTCGAAGACCCGCGCCTCGCGGTCGTCGTTATCTCGCGCGGCCCTGACGCGCGCCAGCATTTCCCCGCGCAAGTGGCCGGGAAGATTTACCGTGCGCTCAATGGTCGGTTCGCACGCCGCGGCAACGTTGCGCCGGTCGCCACCGCGCCGAGCGTGCTCGATCCGCGACCGCGCATTGATCCGCGCGCCGCCGCCGCAATGAGCAGCGAAGAAGTTGAGGCCGAGGTTGCTCCCGATCCGGCGACAACAACAAACGGCGCGACGACAGCCGACACGCAGCCGCGTCGTGGCGTGCGCAGCGTGTTGCAGCCGATGGACGCGCGACCCGAAATCAGAACGACTGAGACGACGACGCGCCCCGCCGCTTCCGCTCCCGCCACAAACGGAAGTAGGGGGGCGAATGAAAGGCCGCGGCGCGTGCTTTCAACCAGCCCGTAAGATTTTCGATTGGGTTCGTATTAAGATTCCGGTCTCATCTATCAGCCTCGCTGTTTTCGTAAGTCAATGAAAACAGCGAGGCTGAAATTTTTAAGCGGTCGAGAAAATTTTCTTCTTCTTCTCGTTTGTTACCATTCTTGCTTGACACGGTTTGTGACGTTAGGGCAGGATCACACGTGAAGACTTAATCTGCAAAATGGCTTCTGTCATTAGCGCTCTGCCGCTCCCCGACAAGCCGAACGCTTCTCTGTGCGCCCAAACGAACGAGCGGCAACCCGCACGCTTCGCCCGCGCATCTGAAAGAGCACGCGCGAGACGCTTGTGCGCTGAAGCGATTAACTTGTTCGCGCTCCCGATTCGTTTGGTAAATTAGTTTAAGACGATTATTGCTTGGAGGACACAAGGCTCAATGAAAAATTTAATTAAGACTCTCGCCTTTGCGGCCGTCGCTCTCACGTTCACGCTTCAGCCCGCCGCGTATGCGCAAGCTCAAACCGCCGCTTCAGGAACGCAGACCACGCAGGGCAGCGACGATCAAGCGAAGCGCGATCTCTACACGAAGTTTTACAACGCGGTGACGGCGAACAAACAAGCCGAAGCGTATGAATCCGCGCAAGAGTACGTGCGCAAGTATCCGAACGACACGGACGACATCGCAAAATACGTTCGCACCTTTATCACCACCTACGAAAAGAGCCAGCGCGCCGCGCGCTTCACGCCTTTCTACGAAGCGATAAATAAGAAGGATTACAACACCGCATTCGCGCAAGGCAAACAACTGCTCGCAACCGAACCGAACAATATGAGCGTGATGATGAACCTCGTCTATACGGGTTATCTCGCGGTTACCTCCGGCAATTCATCCTTCAACGCTGAAGCTTCCAACTATGCGAAGCAGGTGATTCAATTGATCGAATCGGGCAAGACGCCGGAGGGCGAAAAGCCTTGGTATCCGTTCAACACCCGCGATGAAGCGCTCACCTATCTCAACTATTATTACGGCGTGATGAACCTGAAATCTGCGCCGGCCGACGCATCCGTTTATATCGTCAAAGCTATCGGTTACGAATCGCCCCTGAAGCGTGATCCGGCGATCTATCACCAACTCGCTTATGCTTATCAGGAAGGTGAATTTAAACCTCTTAACGCCAACGTCCAACGTTTTGTCGGCAAAGAAGAATCGCCTGAGAGCAAGGCTGCATTGGCGAACCTCTACCAGAGCGCAGACCGCATCATTGACGCGCTCGCCCGTGCCATCGCCTACACGGACGCCGATCCGAAGAACAAACAGAAGTATGCTACCCAGCGCGCGGGTTGGATGGAAGATTTGACGCGGATGTACAAATTCCGTAACAAGGATTCAGATGCCGGACTGACGCAATTTATCGCCGGTGTCACCTCGAAGCCGTTACCGAAATTTACGCCCATCACGCCCGAAAGCATGGCGACCACTCCGGCGACTACGGCAACACCTGCTGCGACTCCGACCGCGACGCCAACAACGACCGGAACGACGCCCCCGGCGACAACCACGCGTCCAGCGACGACAACGACTCCGAGCGCGACGACGCCTGCGCGTCCGGCGACGGGAACGACGACCACCACCCCGCCGGCGACGAATAACACGAGACCGCGCCCGGCAGCGACGACACCGCCAACCCGCCGTCCGTAACCGCGAGACGCTAATCTTTAACCGGAAAAGGCCGGACGCGAGAGTTAATTCGACGCTCGCGTCCGGCTTTTGTTACAATCCTCCGTATCGTGAAGACAACTGCGCAAAGCCATCAGGACATTAAAGAGTTAGAAAAAGTTTTGTCCTATAAATTCACCGACCGCGCATTGCTTGAGCGAGCGACGACGCATCGCTCGTGGGCGCACGAGCAGACGGGGCCGGGCGAAGAGGAAGCGGCGCGCCGTCTGCATAATGAATCTTTCGAGTTTATCGGCGATTCCGTGCTCGGCCTGCTCGTCGCTGATTATCTTTTCAACGAGCACGAGAATTTGACCGAAGGCGAACTCTCGCGGATGAAGCATCGTCTGGTGAGCACCGCGACGCTTTGCAAAGCCGCGAAGCGTCTTGATCTCGGAGCTTACTTGCGCGTCGGGTGCGGCGAAGAGAAATCCGGTGGGCGACGCAAGCAAGCGCTTCTCGCCGATGCGTTTGAAGCGGTGCTCGCCGCGATCTACCTTGATGGCGGAATTGATGCCGCGCGCGAGTATGTGCAACGCACGTTGGCAGAGGAACTCGAAGCAGCCGACCCGGAATCAGCAGCGGCTGCCGATCATAAAACGGCTTTTCAAGAATTGCTGCAAGCAAGCGGCTGCGCTGCCCCGAACTATATCGTGATCGAAACTCAAGGGCCGCCGCATCGTCGCACGTTTCATGTCGAAGCTTGCTGGGACGGCGGGCGCATTCGCGGCTGCGGGCGTTCGATCAAAGCGGCCGAAATAGAAGCTGCGCGCATGGCGCTCGAACACCTGCGTAATTCATTGCCGGAAACCGCAGACGATGCTTCGCTTAAGTTGCCATTGAGAGTCGAAAGCTTAGAAGTATGAGGCATAACAGTTTCGCGGTGTGTGGAGAACGGATTTGATGTTGCATCGAGGAGTTAAAAGGCGCAAGTTTGCGCTTGACCGTGCGGCGATTATTTACCTACGATAGTTTCATGAGAGAAGAAGGAATAAGAATGAGCATTGCCGAGCCGGTGGTGAAAAGCGATGAGCGCGAGGGAGCGGCAGAGAAGCAGGCGAATTACAAATCGCAACAACGACACAGCGCCCAAACGTCGCTTGAACCCCAAAGAACAGGGCCGCCGAAATCCGTCTGGCGCGAATATTTTGAATCTGCCGTTGTGACGGTGATCATGGCGCTCTTCGGCATGACCTTCGTGGTGCAAGCCGTTAAAGTCCCGACGGGTTCGATGCAGAACACGATC
>JACDAW010000526.1 GCA_013695245.1 Pyrinomonadaceae bacterium
CGCTTGTAGAGAATATCGATCTCGAAATCTCCAATGCTGAGTTTATTGTTTTCGTAACGCAGATCATGCGGGTCGGCGACGATGGCCGCGTGACCGTGCTGCTCAAAAATGTTTTTTAGAGCGTAAAACTCGTTCTCAGTTGCTACGCCTTTCCAATCAACAATCGCTATGTTAGGTCGTTCTTTCTCCGCGACGCGCCCCGCCGCAGCCCATTCACGATACGCGCCGACGAGCGCGGGCAAGATTTGCTGCTGCGCTTGAGGTCGCCAATGAGGAAATCGCTGAAGGAATTCCTGCATGTGCGGCAAATCGTAGAAGACGTTTTCCGAGAGCACGCCGTCGGTTAACCCGGCGGGACTCTCCGCGTTGTATTCGAGGAATTTAAAATCCGTCTCCGTAAGGAAAGTATCAAGACGACTGTTAACGCAGAGATAAGAATAGCCCGGATCAATGCGCGCCAAAGCGATCTCGGTTTCGGTCAAGCCCAACTCGCTCATCACGGCGTCGTCTTGAAGCGCGCGATTCACCAAACTTTCCATCGCCTGCGCAATCGTCTCAGCCGCCATGCTGATTTCGCGGTAACGCGAGCGCGGCAGAATGAACGGGCGAAGGTAAGAACAGATCGCGCGCTCGCCGTGCAAGAGTCCCTGTTCGCGTTGGCGCGCGCGCAGTTCGTCGAATAGTTCGGGCGTAAGTTCAGGGGCGTCGGAAAGCCGCTTGTTTAACCACTGAACGGCGGGGTAAGGTGATCGTCCGGCCATAAACAAAAATCCTGAAAGAAGTGATCGAGAGCGTGCTTAGTTAAGCTCACCGCGAGAAATCTTTGCAACACGAAAACCCTTGTTACTATTCAGCAACAAACTCCAACAGCTATGAGCGCTCGGTTGAGCGAAAACTTTGACGAGCACTCATGCTACACCTTTTGCTGTTTCTGTGGCGATAAAATCAACGACCGTCTCAAGACTGTTTGCCGCCGTGTAAGCGGCGCGTTGGCGGCTTGCGCCGTTGCCGCGCTCAACGGTTTCACGCACGAGAGTGGAAATCTCGTCCCATTCCTTGTGAGCTTCGAGCGATGGGCGCAGAAAGTCGAGAAGACCTTCGATCACTTCAACGGCAGGTGCGGCGCGCTTCGCTTCCACATCAATCAGATCGGCATCAAGCCCGTAGCGCGCAGCTCTCCATTTCGCGGCGCGCAAAATCTCCGGGCGCGCATGTTCCATTGGCTCGTTTCTTGCGGCTTGATCGTAGCACGTCCGCGCCAGAGCGCGCGCCAAACCTGCCACCATCACCGCCTCATCAACCGTCAAGCATACGTCCGTGACGCGAAACTCCACCGTCTCAAAGCGCAAAGAAGGACGCGCATCCCAGTAAATCTTCGAGGCATCGGTGACGCTTCCCGTAGCAACAAGCTCATCAACTAAAGCGTCATATTCCGCGCGTGAACTAAAGACTTGCGGCGTGCCCGACATCGGCCAACGCCGCCACAGTTCGGTGCGGAAACTCGCATAGCCCGTGTCGCTGCCGAGCCAGAACGGAGAGTTGGCGGCAAGGGCTAAGAGCGCGTGGAGGTGCGGGCGCACGCGGTTGATAACTTGGATGGCCAGCTCGCGATCCTTGATGCCGACGTGGACGTGGCAGCCGAATATTAATTGTTCGCGCGCGAGTTGTTGATAATCCTGCCAGATGCCGACGTAGCGCGCCTTCGGCGTGATTTGTTGATCTTCCCAGTGCGAGAAGGGGTGCGTTCCGGCGGCGGCGATGCGAGAACCGTCACGCTCGGCGGCGCGGATCACTTCGCGGCGCAAGCGCACAAGCTGATGGCGCACATCTGCGAGCGTATGACAGATGGGCGTGCCGATCTCTATTTGCGACAGATAAAGCTCAGGCGTCACGTTTTCGCCGACCGCTTCTTGCGCCAAGAGCCGCGCGGCGCGCGGACGAAGCTCGCGCGTCTGCGGGTGAACGATCTGATACTCTTCTTCAACGCCGATGGTAAATTGTTCGTCTTGCGAGGACATGAAATTTTCCTTTACTCACCTTAACTTAAACGCGCCTATCATCAGGAACGAGCGATTTGTGAACGTGGATGGCGGCCATCGCGCCTTCGGCGGCGGCGACGACGGCGAGTTGCGAGCTAGGGGTTAAATCTCCGGCAGCATAAACATTTGGAACGCTCGTCTGAAGCGCGTCGTCAACCCAGACGATGCCGCATTCTTCATCGAGTCGGCAGCCAAGTTGCGTATGCAAGTCTGAGGCGGGTTCAACGCCGAAGTTGAAGAAAAGCGAATCGCATTCAAGCGCGTCGCCGTCTTCAAAGCGCACGCGCTGAAGTTGCTTGGCTTCGAGGTCGCCTTCCAGTTTGGCAATCCGTTGATCTGTGACAGCGATGTTGAAGTTCTTCAGTTGAGCGTAATGCTCTTCCGTGATGTCGCCCGGTTCACCGTTCGTGATCAGCGTCAACTGATCCGTCCACGTCAGCATGTTGAGCGTGAAGCCGACGGCCTTTTTGCCGTGTCCGAGCACGGCGACGCGCTTGTTCGTACCTCAAAGCCGTCGCAATCGGGACAGTGATGCACGCTGAGTCCGTAGAAATCAGTGAAGCCCGGACAGTCCGGCGTAAGATCGCGCAAGCCCGTAGCGAGAATCAAGCGGTGCGCTTCAAAGCTCTGCCCGACGATCTTTCCGTCGCCCGTCGAGACGCGAAAGAGATCATCGGCGATGCGCTCAACCTTTGTGACGCAGCCTTCGACGATGAGACCGCCGTGATCCGTTACTTCTTTGCGACCGCGTTCCAGAAGTTCCGTCGGCATAATGCCGTGATGGCCGAGAAAGCCGTGTACGCCGTGTGAATAAATGTTGCGCGGGCTGTTGTGATGAAAAGTTAACACGCGGCGACGATAGCGCGCGAGAAAAAGCGAGGCGGAGAGTCCGGCGGGGCCTGCGCCGACCACGATGCAATCATAAATTTGTTCGCTCATATTTTCTTTCCCCTTAGTTCTTTATGCGGTCAGGCGACGATAGATCGCGGGCATTCGCTCCGGCAAACTTAGCACGTCGTCAATAATCGTATAGCCGACTTCACCGTAAAGCTCGCGCAACTCATGTTCCGAGTCGCGGTCAATCGTGATGCAGAAGGGCGTGATGTTATCAATGCGCGCTTGGGCGAGAGCCTCGCGCGTGTCTTCGCGTGCGTAACGCGCATCACCGTAGTCGTGATCGTAAGGGCGGCCGTCGGAGAGGATAATGAGCAGGCGCGTCCGCGCGTCCTGCCGGGCGAGTTTGGCGGCCGCATGGCGAATGGCCGCGCCGAGTCGCGTGTTGTTCTGGTAATTGATGCCGCCGATGCGCCGTTCAACTTCTGCATCGTAACGTTCGCCGAACTCTTTCACGATATAGAAGCGAACATTGCGTCGGCCTTCAGACGTGAAGCCGTAGATCGCATACGGATCACCGACGGCTTCCAACGCCTCGCTCATCAAAACCAAACCTTCTTTTTCCACCTCGATGATGCGACGGCCGGGATGCGTGTAGGGTTGAAGCGGATGACGCCCGATGGTGCGCGCCGTCGAGCTTGATTGATCGAGAAGGAAGGCCACCGCCACGTCGCGGTCACGGCGCAGGCGTCTGGTGTAAAGTCGTTCGGAGTGGGTGTCAATTCCTGTTTGCAAAGCGGCGCGTCGATCAACAACGTAATCGATCACAGCGTTGAGATCGTAATCATCTCCGTCCAGCTCATTCTGAATGCGCCGTAAACCTTCGGGCTTGATGAGTTGGAACTGATGACGGATAGAAGAGATCAATCCGCGATGACGCGAGCGGGCGAGTTCGACAAACGAGCGGTCGCCGCGCCGCACACGTTTCTCGATCACACGACACCAACTCACGCGATGATCGAGCAGCTCTCTGTCCCACTCATCGTAGGCGTAAGCGACATCGCCCGGCTCTAAATCTTGCGCAGGTGTTTCGCGGTGCGCGCCTTGGGCGTCATTGCCGTCGAGTTCGTCGCCCGAAAGATTCTCTACTTGCGCCCAAGCGTTAAAGAGTTCGCGCGCGTCAGGTTGCTTGTCTTCTTGCGTCGGCTTTTTCTTCGGCGGCGCGTCTTTCGTTTCTCTCTGAGGAGCTTCTTCCTGACCCTCCGCGTCTGCGTCTTCAATCGTCGCTTCGGATTGCTGCTCCGACGATTCGTCAGGCACGACCGCTTGAAACAACGCATAGACGCGACTCGTCGCCATCAACGTGTCGGCAACCGCGGCCGTCGGAGCGTTAAGATAATCAATCACGATTGATTCTAGCTCTGATGCGATCTGCGGGTAGAACTCGCGCGCATCGTCGAGCGCGCCGCCGCAGAGCGTGATCTGAAACAGCAACTCAAAGGGGACAAGCGTTGTGGGAACGCGCGAGATCAGGGGACGATTGCGGCGCAGGTGATGGCTGACGAAATCAAGATCGCGCCTGAGTCCCCGATACATGTGGCGCAGACGACGGTCAATGCGCCCGTTCTCAAGCGTGCCGAAGATGCGCGCCGCGAGCGTCGTCTGTGGAAAGAGCGCGAGTACGACGCGATAATCTGCGCCGCGAGGAAGCGGGCGGTGCGATTGTTCGAGCCGTCGCAGTTCTTCTTCAGGCGTTAGCGCCTTTTCTCCGGCTGATAAATCATTGATGTAGCCGTCTAGCGCGAAAGCATCGCGCGCGTCCAAGTTTTCCGGCGCGTAGAGTTCGCCAAGCGCATCGTAGGCAGCTTGCAGATCGTCGCTTTCAACTTCGTGCGTGCCGAATTCTATTTGCCCGGCGGCGTGCGCGGCGAGAACTTTGTAAAGACGAAAATTGAGTTCTTCCTTCTCGAATTCGGCGACAACGCTCGGAAGATGGATCGTGCGCCCGTCATTGATGCGCGCTTGTTCAGTGGAAGCCGCGAGTGGGGCTACTTCAACGGTGCGATTCGTTAAAGCTTCAACATACAGCCGAAGCGTGTGCGCAACTTCTTCAAGTTGGAGTCCTTCCTTCTCGCTTGCGAGTTGCTCGTTGCTGCGGCGCGTTTCAAGCGCAAAATAACTTCGCCGCGCGCGTGCGTTATCGCCGCTTGAGGCGAGTCCTTCATGCGCCCAGCGTTCAAATGCTTCGACGTTCCCTGTGCGCCGCAGCGCAACGGGCGCGGAACGTAAACAGAGAAGCGCGGCTTCCGCATCCACACGCGCAACTTCGATTGTCGCAGTAATCACGCGCCGCGCGATCTCGGTTGTATGCGCTCGATCCGCGCGCGTGAAAAGCCCGCGAAGTGACGCAGGACTGGCGCGCGTTAAGCTGTTCAAAACGGGATTACCGTCCTTCACAACCGTCTCCAACAAGCGCGTCCATTCATCGAAAACTTCCGGCAACAGACGCAGAACTTCGCCGCCCGCTTCCAGCACGCCGAGAGCAATCGCGCCGCCGCGCTCCAAGAATCTTTCAGCTAAGCCGAAAAGCTTAAGCGTCTCGTCTTTGTCCAGACCGCGCAGCACAACAGGAACACGCACCCACAAATCTGAAGCCATACCGCCCGCGCGCAAGGCGAA
Organism: Pyrinomonadaceae bacterium; assembly: GCA_013695245.1. GTDB lineage: Bacteria > Acidobacteriota > Blastocatellia > Pyrinomonadales > Pyrinomonadaceae > JACCYN01. The sequence goes on from JACDAW010000526.1 coordinate 5,553, forward strand.
GACTTCCGCCAAGTTCAACGCCGCTTCGCCGACGATCAATTTATCTTCATTGAAATCTTCGAGACGCGCGGCGACAGCGGTTGAGGCATTGACAAAATCCGCGCTGTGGCGCGCCGAACGACGAGCGATCTCATTTGTGATCGCAAGAAAACGGGCGAGCAGTCGCGCATCGGGAAAATTATGGGCGAGTGTAAGCGGGGCGCGCCGAAAAGTGTCAAGCGCAACGGCAATTGAAAGTCCCATCTGCCGCAGGCAAATATCGAATAGCAGAGAACGCAAATGCACGGGCAAAGAATTTAAATGCGCTGCTCCTTCTGCGAAAAATGATGCGCTTGCCCCACCGTCGGTTATTGCGAGACGCCGACCCATTTCTCCCCACTGTCGCAATCCGCCCGCATCCAAAACTTGCGCTGCCTGCCGAGCGACACGCAAAAATTCCATTCCAGCGCGCAGGCTCACGCTCGCCAATGCTGCTCCCGTCTCAATCGCCGCACGCGACGTGTTCCCCGGAAGTTGTTTGAGTTCGCGTATCAATCCGATGAGCGTGCGCCGCTCATGCTGATTCTTCACCCCGCGCACAACCGCGCGCACCGCGCGATCCAGCGTCTGCGCCGAGGCAGGAGACATAACCTCGGTTTCCCCCGCCTCGTGATCAAACATGTGACCGCTATGCTGCTTTTTCATTTTGAAGAATGTGTTGGAGCGAGATTGATTTTAGATAACAGTCGTAACTATCTCGCGGATGCTGCGCTGCAATTCGCGGTCGTCAGTAATGGGCGAGCAGAGCGCGACTTCGGCGGCTCGTGTGGGCGCAATGCCGCGCGCGATGAGTTGGGCGGCATAGATAAGTAAGCGCGTCGAGACGCCTTCTTCGAGTCCGTGACCGCGCAGGTTTCTGATCTTGCCGCCGATCTGTACGAGGTCGCGCGCCGTCCCAACATCAACGCCGCCCTCGCGCCGCACGATCTCAATCTCCATCTCCGGCGGCGGATAATCAAATTCGATGGAGACGAAGCGTTGGCGCGTGGATTGTTTCAAATCCTTCAGCACGGATTGATAACCGGGATTGTAAGAGACGACGAGGAGGAAATCCGGCGGCGCGTCCAAGATCGTGCCGCGCTTTTCGACGGGCAGGCGGCGGCGGTCGTCCGTCAACGGATGAATGATCACAATCGTATCTTTGCGCGCTTCGACGACTTCGTCCAAGTAGCAGATCGCGCCGTGACGAACGGCGGCCGTCAATGGCCCATCGTGCCAAACGGTTTCTTCACCTTCGAGCAGAAAACGTCCTACCAAGTCGGTTGAAGATAAATCTTCGTGGCACGCGACGGTGATCAAAGGGCGACGAAGACGCCATGCCATGTGTTCGACAAAGCGTGTTTTGCCGCAGCCCGTCGGCCCCTTAAGCATCACGGGCAAACGCGCGGCGTGGGCGGCTTCAAACAATTCGACTTCGCCGCCGACTGAAAGATAAAACGGCTCTTCCGAAACGCGATATTCTTCGATAGCTCTTTCCGGCATAATAATTCTGCGATGACCGAGCGGGCGCGCTTTGACGGCGTGCTCGTGCTGCCAACCCCGCTCACGGCAGGCTGACACCCGCCTGCAACTTAAGGTATTCTTGTTCGTTGTCGATGAAGGTAATTTTGCAACTGTAGAGGCATCTTAACACCCGCCGCAAACGAGCGGCAAACGAGTAGAACTTTAGATTTGTGATTGTTGAGTTTCGATTTGAAATCTCAATCCGCGATTTGGAACAACATCAAATCAAAAATCGCAAATC
>JACDAW010000532.1 GCA_013695245.1 Pyrinomonadaceae bacterium
CCCCATAGAAGCAATACAGCTTGTATGGGGCGTTCGCTTTTCTAGTCTCGAACTTCGCGCAACTTTCGCCCGCCGGAGAATCCTCAATGATTGCCGAGCATGATCGACATCCAGATCGCAAACAGAACAAACGGCGACAGCAAAAGTGAACCGACGAAACCCGCGAGCAAGCCTTTTACGTTCTCATTGTTCGCTATGTTAATCACCGCAATGAACTCTGCTGTGACGCCGACGAGTAGCAGGACGAGAACGGGTTCAACGGGATCGTATTTCGCGTAACCGTAGATTGAACCGATGGCTACGCGCCACGCGAAGACGAGTAAAAAAGAGCATAGTGGAAGCGCGAGACAGTTGTAGATAAAAATCAAGATCGCCGCTTTCGTGGAGCTTATTTTGGGTTTTAAACGATCTTTGCGCATCACCTAAAGGAAAGTGTCAAATTCGCCACTATCAAGTAATCCTTTTATCTTACATAAATCGGGTTTGAAACAATCCACGGTTTATCTTTAATCAATTCCAACTGCGACAAATAAACTTCAATGCGATAAACGCCGCGTTCATTTACAACAAATTCTTGCGCCGTCGCCTCGTTCGCTTCGCGCGTGACTTCGCCATTACGGAAGAGTTTGATTTGAGAGCGCAACGGCGTGTGAACCTTAAGGCGAACTTCGCCGTCGAGTTTTATTTCGTCGCCCATGATCCGCTTTTCGTCCGCGTCTTCGGCGGTGAAAAGAAATCCGGTGGCATCGGAAAAGAGATCGAAGGAGAAATAGCTGTGTCCAGCACGCAAGGCTTCGAGAAGCGAGTCTTGCGTAAGCGGTTGATTCTTTTCGAGGACGACGTGGTTGCGTAAGATACGGAACATGCGCTCGTAAGGGTCGAATTGAAAACCGAGAACTTGATCGCCGGAGTCGCTGCGCAAGCCGATGCCGATATTGGCGTGGGCGTCGTTGCCAGCGATGGCGGTGATGCGTCGTGACGGATTGTTTGACGTAAGCATATCCCAGCGTTTGAGATTCTCGTTGGGTCGTTCGTAGAAGCGCGCAAACAACAAATCCGGGTAAGCATTGTAAGACCACAGACCGTCGAAAAACATTAACGCTCTGTTAATGCGCTTCGCGTTTGTGTAGATGTTGTAAACCTCAAGCCCGTCGTATCCGCGTGCATCCCAACTTTGAAATTCGTGCGGGTAAGCGACGAAGATGAGTTTGCCCGCCGCCCTTTGTTGTTCGATGTACTGCGCGGTAGGCGTTGTCCCGACCGGATCGTTTGTGCCCGGAACGACGAGCAAGCGGTCGCTTCCTCTCACGTTGATTTCATTGCCGCCGACGAAGAGCGTTCCATCATAAGTTCCATGAATCGTCGCGTCGGAAGTGTTAACGAATTGCTCGCCGTGTTCGGTCATCACAACGAAGTCAAGTTTGTTTGCGCGCGCCGCTTTGAAGATGTCTTCAAGCCTTCCGGTGCTGTGTCCGCCGAGCATCGAGTGGACGTGAATGACGCCTTTGTAGTCATGATAATTATCGTCTGCCCTTGTTGTACGACGAGAGTCTAGTTCTTCAATCGAATTGCTTAGGCGCGCGAGTTGGTGGCGGCGGAGGATGAAAGGAATTTGCGTCAGCAGAAAGAGAAGAAGCGACAACAGGAGTAGGATGCCGAAACGTTTCAAACAACCGCGCTTCTTCGCGTCCGTGAGTTGCGATTCGTTGCCCGTTCGCAAGCGTTCGTCGTCGATCACAGCAGCTTACTCGCTTTCAAAGTCCACCGACGCGACGTGCGCGCTGATGATGCGACCGAAATCGGCGACCGCAATATGCTGCGGGTGAATCGTGTAAGCGTCGAGCGCGGCGCAGTCGCGGAAGACGGCGACGAGTCCGGTGTCGTAAGAGCGCGCAAGATGAAGCGTGTCGAAGCCGACATTGAAGCTTTCGATCTCAGGGATGAGCGACGAGAGAAGGCGCAGTTGTGTGACGTGTTCATCGCGCGTTGCCATATCAACGTCAGAGCGGTATTTCCAGACGACGATGTGCGTAAGCATTTTCTACTTCACCTTTTGAGAGGTTAATCCGGTGCGCGCAAAGTTATTTTACAGGCAGATGACTCATTGTTGCGCGGCGGCGTGTTCGTTTAAAAGTTCCCACGCGCGGCGCACGTGCGCTTCGGTGGTGCGGATGTTGCCGATAGCTAAACGCAGGGCGAGTTCTTCGCGCAAAACGGTGTGGGAAAGATACGCTTCGCCCGTGCGGTTAACGGCGTGCATAATCGTTTCGTTGATTTGATTTAAGCGGGCGCGATAATCTTTTTCTGCTTCGCCTTGATGGTGTGCCGGGCGAAAGCGAAAGCAGACGAGACTAAAGGGAACGGGCGCAAGTAACTCCCACTCTTTAGATTCTTCAACCCACGAAGCGAAGAGGCGCGCGAGGCGACAGTGTTCGCGGATGCGCGCGGCTAAGCCTTCATGTCCGAAGTAGCGCATCACCATCCAGAGTTTAAGCGAGCGGAAACGGCGACCAAGTTGGATACCGTAGTCCATCCCATTGCGCACTTCTTCCGTTTCGTTTGTGCGCAAATATTCGGGCACAAGCGAGAAGGCGCGCCGCAGCACATCCATGTGGCGACAGTAAAGAACAGAGCAGTCAACCGGAGTGAAAAGCCATTTGTGCGGGTTGGTGACGAGCGAATCAGCCATATCACAGCCGTCAAGGACGTGACGCATTTCAGGAACGACGGCTGCCGAGCCACCGTAAGCAGCATCAACATGCAGCCAGAGGTTGTAATGTTTGCAAACGTCAGCGATCTCACGGACGGGGTCAATGCTTGTCGTTGAAGTTGTGCCGACGGTGGCGACAACGCAGAAGGGAAGCGTGCCCGCGCTTCTGTCTTCTTCAATCGCTTGGATGAGAGCCTGCGCGTTCATACGGTAATCTTGATCAACACCAATTTTGCGTAAAGCGCGTTGACCGAGTCCGAGCGTGATCGCAGCTTTTTCGATTGATGAATGCGTTTCTTCCGATGCGTAAACGCGCAGGAGCGGCAAGGGGTTTTCGCGTCCTGTCATGCCGTCTTCGCGGATGCGTAAGCTAAGATTTTCGCGGGCGGCGGCAAGAGCGTGCATCGTGGAGATCGAAGCCGTGTCGTAGATGATGCCGTCGAAATCTTGGGGCAGATTCATCATCTGGCGCAACCACGAAAGGGCGACTGTTTCTAGTTCGGTGGCGGCGGGCGAAGTGCGCCAGAGCATTCCGTTAACGTTGAAGGCAGCCGTCAAAAGTTCGCCGAAGATGCCGGGGGCAGAAGCGGAGATTGCAAAGTATGCGAAGAAGGATGGGTGATTCCAGTGCGTGAGGGCGGGAGCAATAAGTTTGTCAACGTCTTTAAGGATCGCATCCATGCTCTCGCCTGCGGCGGGTGGCGAGGAAGGAATTTTTGATTGAAATTCGCCGGGTCGAGCGCGACTTAAAACGGCGTACTGTTCGGGGTGAGACAGATAATCGCTGATCCAGTCAATCAGTTCGTATCCGTAGCGACGAAAATCTTCCGCGTTCATGTCGCCAAGCGACGACGCATTGTCGAAGAATTGTTGGCTTTCAGCTTTACTCATAAATTTTAGTAAGCTTGTTTGCGTGAATAAACAGGGACGAAAGGCTAGTGGAAATCGCTGTTGCCTAAAGCGTTAATTCAAAACTTATTTTGCGAGTATGTCACAGGGCAGGCTGCGGGCGAAAGACTAGCGGGGCGGGAAATTAATACGCGCGAAAGTATAAGGCGGCGCGTTTATTATAATCTTACTTGAAAATGAAATTAAAAAGGGAAGGTCACTACTATGACCTTCCCTTTTCGTTTAAGCGATGCGGTTATTTACCGAAAAACTTAATTTACCGATAAACGCCTTCGCCGCGATGTGTTCTGAATTCGTTGGCAAAGTAATCAGCATCCGCATCCGAGCGCGGCTTAACGCCTAAAACCATGCCACCCTGTTTAATTCCCGATTCGTACTCTTTCGCGCGATCCTCAGGAATGCCTGAACCGACCAAAGCGCCAACTAATCCGCCAGTCAAGCCGCCAGCGCCAGCGCCAGCCAAAGCCGCTGCGAGCGGGCCGGCAACAACGAGTCCGATGCCCGGAAGCGCAATTGAGGTTCCAATAGCCGCGATGGCCGCGAGAACCGCGCCGACCGTTCCGCCGATGGCCGAACCGACGCCTGCACCTTCCAAAGCTTTATCGCCCAAGTCAGTATCGGCCGTGCCATCACCGAAATGACGCTTGCGAGTTTCGTCCGACATCATAAGGCTGACATCGTCTTTACTGTAGCCGCGCGATGAGAGCGAGCCATATGCACGCTCGGCACTCTCTCTGTCTTTGAACAATCCGGTGACCATGCCGCCGCGTCCGCCAACGCTTGCGCCGCGCACGCCATCTGATTCGTCCAACACATTATTTGAAGCTTGGCGCGCTCTGCCTTCGGCGTTTTCCATTTCGCCTTCGCGCTCCAACGAACGATTACCTGTTACTGCGCCGGCGG
>JACDAW010000317.1 GCA_013695245.1 Pyrinomonadaceae bacterium
CTCACGCGCTTCGACGTTGTGCAGCGCGCACAGGACGAGAATCTAAATTCGTGGCGCGAAGTGATCGAGCGTCTCGCTGCACGAATGTCAACGGTACATGTCTGTTTCAGCAACTACTACGAGGGACACGCGCCCGCGAGCGCAAACAAATTGATGCGTCTGCTGGGGCAGAAGACAATTGAGGCGAAGGAAGTAGAAAAACAACCGTCGCTCTTTTAAATCGCGGCAGTAAGCATGTGAGTTTACCATGTGCGGTATACATGAAACTTAAGTGCTTGTAACTATTTACTCGTCCCTAAGCGGTCGGGGCAGCCCAACACGCATAAAATACCGCGCGAACGCTTGCGAGAGATGTTCTTTATAAGGTGACAGCAATCGCACGCGCTTTCCTAACTTGCCTGAAAAAGCCAAAACAAAATCCTTCGGCAAGGTGTAGATAGTGCGGAAGTCAATGATCTGACGTTCAAACTCATGATTCGGCAGTTCACATTTTTCAATCATGTGTAAGGCCGGGTACCGCTCTTTGCGAATTTCGCTTCGGATATTTTTCGGATGGTTTGAGGCGGGAAAATGAGCGCAGAGCAAAACTTGGTCAATTTTGCCGGCGGCTAAATCGCAACTTTGGCTCATGACGATCAACCGCGCTCTCTGAACTATTACTTCTAAGCCAAACTCATCACCATCTTTCGCTGTGAGGAACACTTCCGTCAAATTACTTGGCGGCACAAGAACTGGACAGTTTGGAAGCAAATCGCCTTGCTCCAAATCCGTCCAGTTGCCTGCTTGATACCAAAGATAGCTTGGTGCTTCCGGTGTGCCCGCTTCACTCATCAAAGTAAACGATGTCGTCAAAGTCTATGGGTGGCTGAACGACTTCCCCGCCAACTCTCAACTTTGCCTTGACGGTAAAAGAGCAAGTAATAGGTGAAATAAAAGGCACGTTATCATTACCAAGTGAAGGTGGTTCAGATTGGTAGGTGGTGACCGTTCCAGCGAAGAGTCCGCAGATCGAATGTTGTGTAATTTGTTCGATGCTAGCCGACTGCTCCTTCCTGACGATTACAAGGCTTTCTTCCTTACGCTTCATCGCTGGAGCGGCTGCAGTAGTCGTAGCTAAAGCCATAAAAGCTAACTCTCCTATCATACTGGCTCCATCCCTTCTCGTAGTAAGTCGGTTATAGACTTCTCGAAGGCTTCGACTATTCGTGAATGAGCTTTGTCAACTTCATTCATCAATACGCCTTGTTCTAAATTTGGCTGTCTAGCTGTGTAAAGAATGTCGAGGACTACGACAATTCCGTTTTGAGCAGACAAGTCTCTTGCAGAAGTAACAGCTATTTGCCCACCGTCATCGAAAAATTGTTCGGTGCGACAAACAAAGTTATTGACCACACTTGCATACTTAATTTCAGGCGGAACAAAGAGTACGAGGTCAGAGGGACGGAATCGTGGTATATCTACTTCAATTCGGTTAATGTACTGCATCACCAAAGCTTCCGCCTGCTCCGGTTCAGCTATTTCCCTGTAAAGCTCTAACCCTTCAAGAATATGCGGACGGAACTTCTCCCAACCTTCGTATGGCGCTCTTCTGTTAGCAGCATACGCTTGCGGGCTGGCTTGCCAAAGTTGTGTTCCTTCTTCGTTCCACGTCTGCACCCGGCTAGCAACCGGAGTCATAGTCGGTGCCCCGCCACTACTTATTGGAAAATTCACCTGAAAACCTTGAGCTGCATCTACAAGATTAGGATAACCACGTTGCTTAGCCAATCCCGCGAATTCGACGAACGAGCTGATACCCCAAGACTTAGCAATCGGAAACCTAAGCTCGAACACAGCTTCAACGATTGTCGGATGTTTGTATCTACGTTCGCTCAAGCCTTGCTATCCCTAAATTTGGATGCCAAAAGTATTGATTATAATGCGTCAGTATAATTAATACTTACATAATATACTCTAATAGATAGTTAGAACGCTACAAGTTTGTCCATATCCTAACAATAGGACTGCTCTAAACAAATTCTTTCTTATTCAAGTGCTGGCTTATCTTTTCCTGTGAGGCGTGTCATCACTTGGGTGAATTCTTCGATCTCTTCGCGCGTGCGCTCCATCGCGCGGCGGCTGTCGAGATAAGCTGCCCAGTAAGGCGTGCGGGTGAGGGCTTCGGCCGTTTCTTCGCCGAGAGCCTGCGCCATTAAAGCGACGAGATCGGATGTGACGCGCGTGTGTTCAAGCAAGCTTTGGATGATCGAGTAGGCGAGGCTTGCGGCGGCCGAGTCGAGATCACGCGGTGCGTTTTCGTTGTGTGGGGTTAGCTGCTCGCTCATTGTTTCGGCGGTTTAAGTTTTAACGTTCTCTTGCCAACTTCCGCGCACAAACGGAAGTTCGGTGACGCGCGCTCCCAGTTCACCGTTTGCGGTCAAAACTTTTACTTCCGTATCCGGCGCAAGGTAAGCGTAGCGCACGTGGGCGAGCGCGAGCTGGCGATTTAAGACGGGCGAGAAGATTGTGGAAGTGATGCGCCCGACATCTTTGCCATCAATTGATTGTAGTTTGTCACCGACTTCGGCTTTCGCATTTGCGTCAACGAAGTTCAAACCCGCGAGACGCCGCGCGACGTGTCCGCGCCAGTGAATGCGCGCGATGATCTCTTGTCCGACGTAGCAGCCCTTTGTGTAACTGATCGCTTCGTCCGATCCGGTCTCAAGCACGACGTTTGTTTCATCCATGTCCGCGCCGTAACGCGGAATCCCCGCTTCTACACGCAAGATTTCCAAAGCATCGAAGCCGACGGGATGTGCGCCCGCACCAACGAAAGCTTGCCACAGAGTTGCGGCCTTGTCTGCGCTAGCAAAAACGTCAAAGCCATTCTCGCCCGTGTGCGTCGCGCGAATTAGATTAAGCTGTGCGCCTTGCCATTCAATGTTGACAACTTTTCCGCGTTCAAGTTGCGCGGCTTGTTTGCCGAAAGTAGTAGCGACGATCTCCTGCGCCTGTGTCCCTTGCAGAGAAAGGTGCGCGGTTTCATGCGTTAAGTCGCGCACGCGGAAATCTCCGGCGAGAGTGAAGCGTTCGAGCGCGCTACGGACGCGCTCATGCGTTGGCGCTTCGGTGTCGAGAAGGAATGAGTTTTCATCGAGACGGAGAACGCGAGCAAAAGCGATCAATCGTCCCTGCACGTTTGGAAACGCGGCGAGCATCCACGCGCCGACGGCGAGAGCCTTCACGTCGTTTGTGATCATGCCGTTTAAGAACTGCACAACCTCCGCGCCTTCCAATTCGATGCGCCCGCGTGATGAAAGATCGATCAAGCCCGCCGAATGACTTTCGCGCACCGCGCGGTATTCAACTTCCGAATCACCGTAAGAAGCCGGAACGAGGCAACCGTCTTGCTCACGCAGTTGCGCGCCGCTTCGCACGTGTGCATCATGAAGCGGCGATTGTTGAATAACAGAAATTGTTGCTTCTTCGCTCATGCTTCGTCAAAAAAACGCTCGTAGTTTTTACCCGTAAACCCGGCAACAGCGCGCTCACCACTGACGAGCACCGGGCGTTTGATAAACGTGTATTCCCGCGCCATCAAATCGAGCATGTCGTCATCAGAAAGTTTTTGGTTGTGCAAATTCATTTCCCTGTATTTGCGCGCGCGACGAGAGAAAAGCTCGCTCGCGCCGCCGACCAACTCCGCGAGACGGGCAACTTCTTCGCGCCCCAGCGGTTCAAGTTTGATGTCACGCCACTCATTGATTTTGTGGTTGCGCTCTTCCAAATACTGCGCCGCTTTTTGACACGTCGAGCAGCTAGGCAGCCAGTAGAAAGTGATTA
>JACDAW010000043.1 GCA_013695245.1 Pyrinomonadaceae bacterium
TGAGATGATCGCCGGACTCTGGGATGATCTGCGCACGGATCGCGGCGGCGACATTTACGTCGTGCAACCGGATGCCAACCGCGTTATCTTCCGTTGGCAAGCTGTCACTTTCGACACCGCGACGACGACCGGCTCGCGCGGAGAAAATCCGGTTAACTTCGAGATCGAGTTGCAGCGCGATGGGACGATCATCCTGCGTTACGGAAGCGGCAACACGAGATTGTTTTCCGTTGTCGGCATCTCGGCTGGCGCGCCCGACGCTTACGTCGTTAACTCACATTCATATGAAACCGCTTCTTCATCAGGCACAGGCACTATCAGCTTAAACAACGCGCCGATTGTTACTTTCTCACCGCGTCCGACGGTAGCGACCTACACTATTTCCGGGAATGTGAAGGATGCGTTCGGTAACAACCTTAAAGGTGTGAGCGTGACTTTGAGTGGCACATCAAGCGCGACAACACAGACTGATGCGAACGGCAATTACGCGTTCGCTAACCTGACGGCGGGCGGCAATTACGCCGTGACCAGTTCGGGTTCATTCTTTGTTTTCAATCCCGCGACCCAAGCGGCAAACAATTTGGGCGCAAATCAAACGCTCAGCTTCACGGCACAGTATCCGCAGGTCAGCAACCCGATTGATAGCGTTGACGGTTTCGTTCGCCAGCAGTATCTCGACTTTCTCTCGCGCGAGCCGGACGCGACGGGCTTCGAGTTTTGGAAGAGCGTGATGCGCCAGCGTTATGCCGAGTGCGGCGCGGGGGCGGGCGGGGAGCAGTGCCGGGCGCGAGCGAAAGCGAGTGTTTCGGAAGCGTTCTACGTCAGCGTGGAGTTTCAGCAGACGGGCTATCTCGTCTATCGCTTCTACGTCGCGTCGTTCGACCCCGCAGCACGCCCGCGCGGACTGCCCCGCTTCAGCGAGTTTATTAACGATGCGCGTGCGATTGGCGCAGGCGTGGTTGTGAATGAAGCCGGGTGGGAACAGAAGCTAGAGGCAAACAAACAGCAGTTTGCCCGCGACTTCGTGCAGCGCGCGGAATTTGCTGCTCGTTATCCGGCAGGGATGTCGGCGCAGTCTTTTGTTGACGCGCTCTATCAAACTGCGGGGCTGACGACGTTGCGCACCGAGACGGAACGTCAAGCGGCGATCACAGCTTACGGCGCAGGCGATACGGATGGGCGCGCGCGCGCCTTACGCGCCGTGGCGGAATCCGATGTGTTTTTCCGCAGGGAGTTCAACAAGGCGTTTGTGCTCATGCAATACTTCGGCTACTTGCGAAGAAGCCCGGACGAAGGTCAGGATGCAAGTATCGGCTTTACCGGATATGACTTTTGGCTGAAGAAACTCAACGACGCGAGCGGCGACACGACGCGCCTTGCGACGATTGACCAGTTGCTCGCTCCGACGAAAACGGCCGGAATGGTCGAAGCCTTTGTCGTCACGGGCGAATACCGTCGAAGATTCGGTCCTGAATAAAGTTGTGCATAAACTGCATGACACGATAAACGCGCGGACGAGTAGCGACGGGTGAACGCGCCATTCAAAATGCAATCGGTTGTTAACTCCATTTTGAGGACGGCAACCGATTGCTTTATCCGCTCAATTGAAACGAAACGCCCGCGCGCCTTTACCCGTCGCTTGCGCTTGCGCGAAGCTTGCCGTTAAAATGTCTTCTTTATTCGTCCCCGTGCGTCCGTAAAGATTCCGGCGCACGCGCGCGCCGCTCTAGTCTCTCCGCGAGCGTCGTTCATCTCTTGATTCCGGTTCGGAGGATTGCTTGTGAAGGTAGATTTTCGTTGGCCTCAATTCGCCATCATTGCGCTCGCATTGTTGTTCATTCCCGTTTGCTTAACTCAGGCGCAGACGGCAACGCCCACGCCAACTTCGCCCTCGATTGCCGATCCGGTTGTTACGCAGATCAGCTCTTCGACCGGCGAATCTTTCGCGGGCGACATGAGCGGCAACGGGCGTTTCGTCGTTATCGAATCAACAGGCAACATCGCCACCTCCAACCCGCGCAACGCGGACGGCAACCGCGAAATCTTTCTGTTTGATTACGCCCAGCGACAGATTTACCAGATCACTGATACGCGCAGCGCGCTTAAACTTCCCGGCGCAACTCCGACACCAACACCGACTCCGACTCCTACGCCGTCTCCGAGTCCCAGCCCAAGCCCAACTCCGAATCCCGGCCCTGATCCAAACACGATTGACGTTGAGGTGAGCAACAACCGTCCCATGCTCAGCAACGACGGGCGCTACATCGTGTTCACTTCAAACGCGCCGACTCCGGCGAGCTTCGACGGCAACACAGACGCGAATCGCGCCGCGCTTAAAGCCGACGGCAACCAAGAGATTTTTCTTTATCTGATCCCTGCGGTCGCCAATGCGGATTTGGCGAGCGGCGCGAGCGTCCCCGCAGTTGATCTTGCGGCTGGCACATTCACACGCGTTACTAACACGCCTGCAAGTCGCCTTCCGCAACCCGGCACCGCGACCCTTTCGCCCTTCGTCGCAGATGATAATCGCTTTCCGTCCATTAACGACGACGGCTCGATTGTCGCCTTCACTTCGACGCGCAATTTGCCCGGTGGCACAAACACGGAAGCGATTCCTAACCCGGAGGTTTTCGTTTTCAACCGCATCACCAGCGCCTTCGCGCAGTTAACCAACACGCAGGGCACTTTCGTCTTTAACGAAAACCCGTCGGTGTCCGGCGACGGCTTAACAATCGCTTTCATCTCTAACGCCAACATCCCCGATACCGGCAGCGCGACGGGCAACAACGCGGACGGCAACGGCGAAGTCTATTTAGTGAACTTTAACGGCGCGGCCGCCACGCGGATTCGTCAAGTGACGCGCACGACGACCGATAATGCAAGCGTGAGCGTCAACATTCTTAGCCCCGGCCGTCGCCTTAGTCGTAACGGTCAACTGCTCGCCTTTGAATCCGCGGCTGACCTCTCTGGAAACGGCGCGATTCAGACGACGAGCACGTCCTTTATCTACAACATCGCGGCAAACACTTTCACTGCAGTCGGGCCGCGCGCCACGTCTGGCGGCGACGTGCTGCGCTTCCCGACCTTCACAGGCGACAACTCGACGATTGTTTTCGCTTCAGCGCTAAACTTCCGCGCCGACGGTAGCGCGCCCACAACGGCCGCCGAAGGTTTGAATCCCAATTCGCGCGTGCAAATTTTTTCCGCGCTTGTCAGCGCGCCGAACACCTTTACACGCTTAACCGACACGCCCGCTCCGAATGTTTCCTTCGCTGCGCTGCAACCCTTTGCGAGCAACACGCGCGGGCGTATGGCGTTCAGCATCGCGCGCACGGAATTTGGCGGCGGAAACAGCGACAACTTGACCGAAACCTTTTACCTGCGCGTGCCCGATAGAACAAGCGAAGCTTCGGCGAACGCCGTCTCTTATTTTACGGGAGCGAGTTTGCGTCCGGTAACGGGGCCAAGCCCGACGGCTCCGGCCGTCGCGGGACTTGCGCCCGGAATGCTCGGCGTTGCGCGCGCTACAGCAGTTGCGCTCGCCCCCTCAAACGCATCGGCCACAAGCGCGACGGAAACGCGGCGACCTCCGCTGCCTGTTGAATTAAACGGCGTCACGGTGTCGATCAATAATGCTGCGGCCGGACTTTACTTCGTGAGTCAAAACGAGATTCGCTTTGTCGTGCCCATCGGTCTGGCAGCGACAACGGGGACGAACACTTACCCGGTCGTCATCAATAACAACGGCGCAGTTATTCGCAGCACGATCACGATCCTTCCGGCGCAACCGGACATCTTCACGCGCGACGGCGCGACGAACCGCGCTCTTGTCTTTAACGCCACGTCGGGCACGATGATGATTGAGCCGTTTACGGTGACGACTTCCGTCGCCACAACGTCTGGAACACAGACTGTGCCGACCGTGCTTCAGATCGTTTTGACGGGCGTGCGCAACGTGCAAGCGTCGCAAGTCACGGTGCGCATTAAAGAGACGGACATCACGGGCACTGCGATCAAGCTCGTTGCGCCGACCGATACGCCCGGCTTTGATCAGATCAACGTTGAACTGCCCGCCTCGCTTGCCGGAGCAGGCGATTCAACAGTGATTGTCACGGTCACAATCAGCGGACAAACCTTTACGAGCCGCCCGGCGGATTCAGCGCCGCGCATTCAAATCAACCCTTAAGTTACGAGGAAACTGCAAACGCGCAGAGAGACGCGGGCGGCAGAGTTATAAGAACTTCGCCGCCCGTCGTGCTTTATCTAGCTTAAACACAGTCAGCTTCATCATTCGTCAATGCGCATCGGAATTGACGGCCTTCCCTTAAGCGAGCCGCGCACGGGCGTCGGCCATTACACGTTTGAAGTGGCATACGCGCTTGCCCGTTTGTATCCCGCCATAAGCTTTGAACTCGTCTCGCCCCGTCCGTTTCTGCCGCCGCTCAGCAGTGAAAGCGAAGGGCTTGTGCTTCCTGTAAATCTGCGGACAGTCCAAGCAAAAACCAATCTATTAACAAAACACTGGTGGTCAATCGGGCTGCCGAGATACATACGACAAAACAGAATCGATCTTTTCCACGGCACAAACTTCGACGTGCCGCTATGGAATGCGTGTCCGTCCGTCTTAACGATTCACGATCTTTCGTCGTTCTCGCATCCCAAGACGCAACTGCGCCGGAGCGTGTTGCGCGCGCGGCGTCGCCTTCCTCTCATGCTGCGTTCGGCATCCGCGATCATTGCTCCTTCACGGAGCGTGCGCGACGAGATCGGCAAACAGATGCCTTTCGCTCTGCATAAAACTTTCGTCGTGCCGGAAGCCCCGCGCGAAATTTTTCATCCACTCGCTTTCGAGCAGACGGCGGAAGCGCGCAAGCGGCTCAGCGTTGCGGATGATTTTCTGCTTTTCGTCAGCACCATCGAGCCGCGCAAAAATCTAGGAATGTTGCTCGCGGCTTATGAAGAACTCCTGCGCCAGATGACTTCGTGCCCGCAGT
>JACDAW010000056.1 GCA_013695245.1 Pyrinomonadaceae bacterium
AACATAACTGGCAAAGGTCTTCTGGAGCTTTCTGTCAAATTCTGGAAAACGATGAGCGCGTGCGGATTTAACTCGCCGCCCTCATCTTCTTTTAACAAACTTTAGATCGACGCTTTACGGCGCATGATCATTTCTGAGCCTGTAAATTTAACCAAAGCGGATGGAAAAGTCAATTTTATTGAAGGTGGCATCCTAAATAGTGTATTTGCTAGGTTTGATTAAATATTCCCGCCGCTTGAAGAAACTCATAAAGTCCTAACAGTATAGCCCCTATCCCTAACACCACACGCACAACTCTACTAATTATCGAAGGAATTCCAAACGCCTCGTCCAAATGATTTCTGGATAGCGATGGTTTGACAAAGACTTTATAAAGAGCCAAACAGCACATAAAGATTGCTAGAAGCCCTGCAATGATTTTCTCAGTCATAACAACTCATGCTAATAATTCTTTTAGCTCTAGATACGATTTGTAATTCCCGCGTCCATCGTTGGCGTGCATTTGCGCGGTAAACTTTTTAATAGTCGAACTTCTCTGCGCAAAACGTCTGCCCGATCCTTACATGTGCAACTTCACTTCTTAATTCATACAACGTGGTCGCTCCAAATGGAAGGAATTTGCGATTCATCTAATTCAAGGACGTTGCCATCCGGGAGAATATGAATGATGCGCGCGCCGCGACGTTTGAGCGGCGGGGCGAGCAGCCCGACGCGGTGACAATTTGCCTGCGGGCGGACGTGGCGCGTGAGCGGCTGCGATTCGCTGCACATCAGCGCGATGCGCGCGTCGCTTCCCAACTCGATCACACGGTCGAGTCCGCGCGCCAACTCCTCCGTCGGCACGACGACTTTCCCGCCACACTCTGGCAAATGTTCATAGCCGATTCCTTCTCTGCGGAGAGCAACGGAGAGAACTTTCCCGTTAAACTGCGGCCAACGAGAACGCGCTACGCTGCGCACGTCGCAGACGAGTTCGATGCGGTGCTCTTTAAGTAAACTCAAGAACACGTCGAACGGATGCCGTCCGTGCCCGATGGTGTGAATGGTGAGAGCCATTTGTAAGATTTAAATCAGAAGATCACTTCGCTCTTTGAGCGAGAGCTTCGCGCGCAACCTCACGATCATCGAAATGGAGAACTTCACGACCGATCAGTTGATAATCCTCATGCCCTTTGCCTGCAATGAGCACCAAATCTTTCGCGCGCGCTTCAGCGATTGCCTGAAGAATTGCGCGGCGGCGGTCGGCGATCTTCCGGTAGGGTTTGCCTGCGGCGCGCAAACCCTCTTCCACGTCGTCGAGAATACGCTCCGGGTCTTCCGTGCGCGGGTTGTCGGAAGTTAAGATCACCACGTCGCTCAAGCTCGCCGCCGCTTCGCCCATCGGTGCACGCTTCGAGCGGTCGCGGTCGCCGCCGCAACCAAAGACGGTGATCACGCGCCCCTGCGGTGCAACGCTCTGTGCCGTGCGCAACACGTTTAAGAGCGCGTCGTCCGTGTGCGCGTAATCTACGACGACCGTGAAATCACCGTCATGCGCGACGCGCTCAAATCTTCCGGGCGCGCCAACGCATGTTTCCAACGCGCGCGTGATCAAATCAAGATTGTAGCCGAGCGCGAGTCCGCTTCCGACGGCGGCGAGAATGTTATAGACGTGCGGGCGACCAACGAGCGGCGAACTTATCTCGCATTCTCCCGCCAGCGTCTGCAAACGAAAACTTGTTCCTTCAAGCGAGAGTTTCACATCGCGCGCCGTCACCTCAGCTTCGTTTTCGAGCGCGTAGCGAACAACGTGCGCGCCATCGCCCGCTAAGTCGCTCGCAAGTTTCTGACCGTAAGAGTCATCAACGTTGATCACAGACACGCGCGGGCGTTCGCCTAAGCTTCCGTCAAACAAGCGACGCTTCGCAGCGAAATAATTTTCCATCGTGATGTGGTAATCGAGATGATCGCGCGTCAAATTCGTGAAGGCGGCGACGTTAAATTGAAGCGCATCGCAACGATGAAGATCAATCGCGTGCGAAGAACACTCCATCACGGCCGTGCGGCAACCGGCGTTAACGGCCTTTCGTAAAAATCGCTGCATGTCGGTTGCCTCCGGTGTCGTGCGCTCGGCTTTGCGCCGCTCATCCCCGATCAGATATTCGACCGTGCCCGTCATCGCCATCTTTTCGCCCGCCGCCTTCATCAGCCCGGCCATGAGATACGCAAACGTCGTCTTGCCGTTCGTGCCTGTGACACCGACTAAACGCAACTCGCGCGACGGAGAGCCATGAACCTCGGCGGCCGCAAACGCCATCGCGCGCCGCGCATCGCTCACTCTGAGCCACGCTGCATCAAGATTCTCAGGCTGCCCATTCTCGGAGATGACTCCGACCGCTCCTTGCCTTATGGCTTGCGCAGCGTAAATATTGGCGTCGGCGGTTGCGCCGCGCACCGCGACGAAGAGCGTCGCTTCACCTGCCTGTCGAGAATCGTGCGTTACGTCTTTTACAATCGCGCTTTCGTCTCCCGCCAATTCCCCACCAGTTGCGCGCGCCACATCGCCGAGCGTTATGGTGCGTCGTTCCGGCTCATGCTTTGACATCTCTTGATCGCTCCTCACGTTGATTTTTCTTCTCCGCCGCCAATCAACCAATGAAAATTATAATGCAGGGCACAGCCTTTAACACACGGTCAGCGCGGAAGCGCTGCTGAAAGTTGTGGACACGCACGGCGGCGAAGCGCTACGATGCACAACTTCGCAAACGCTTTTCCAAAATTAACTGTTTCACACTGAAGTTTTGAACTCAAACATTTATCAACGATAATTTTAACGACGAATCTCGTTTCACATCTTACTTGAACAGCAATCTTAGCGCTTAAGGAGAACTTAAAGAAATGGGTTCAACCATTCGCATCATTCAGTATGGCATCGGGCCGATTGGCGCGGCCATCGTGCGCCTTATTACGAAAAAGGAGAACGCCGAAATCGTCGGAGCGATTGACATCGATCCGGCCAAGGCGGGGCAAGACCTCGCGCGCGTCGTCGGTTTGGAAAAAGATTTGGGCGTCGTCGTCTCAAACAATGCGGAAGAAGTCTTGCGCATCCCGGCCGACATCGTCGTTCACTCGACCGCCTCTTATTTAACTGACGTTCAAGATCAACTCACGCGCTGTCTTGCGGCGGGACACAACGTCGTCTCGTCTTGCGAAGAGCTTTCCTATCCGCTGCGCAAGTATCCCGAAATATCAAGGACGCTCGACGACGTGGCGAAGCAATCAGGCGTGACGCTGCACGGCACCGGAGTTAATCCCGGCTTCGTGATGGATAAGCTCGCTTTAACATTGTCATCAGTTTGCCAGAGCGTCGAGCGAGTCAGCGTCACGCGCATCGTTGACGCCTCCAAACGTCGGCAGCCGTTGCAAAAGAAAGTCGGCGCGGGGATGAGTGAAAAAGAGTTTCGCGCGCAAGTTGAGGCGGGGCGCATCAAGCATCATGGGCTGCCGGAATCGGCGGGACTTATTGCTGACGGGATGAATATCGAGGTTGACGAGATCGCGGAAACTATCGAACCCGTGATCGCAACCGGTGATGTGACGACGGAATACTTGGAGGTGAAGCGCGGCGAGGTGGCGGGCGTGCGACAAATCTGCAAGGGCACGCTGCGGGGCGAAGAGAAGCTTCATCTCGAATTGCAAATGTACGTCGGGGCGCATGATCCGGCCGACACGGTTCGCATCATCGGAATGCCCGATCTCACGCTCCTGATTCCCGGCGGCACGCATGGCGATCTGGCGACGGTGGCGGCGGTCGTCAATGCGATCCCGGCCGTCGTTCAAGCGCAGCCGGGACTGAAAACCGTTGCTGATATTCCGGTGCGTTATTATGGGGTGTTTTAAAGTTAGTTGAGTTTCACCGCAGAGGCGCGGAGATGACGCAGAGGAGCGCAGAGAGATCAATCATCGAAGTTGAGAACTTTGCGCCGGATGCCATCTTTGAGCAGAGGGACGTTGAAGTTGATGAGTAAACCGACGCGCCAGCCGCCGAGACGGAGGTAGGTGATGAGCTGCGCTTCGTGGACGGGCGCAAGGGCTTCGACTGACTTGATTTCAACGACGACACAGCTTGCAACCAGCAAATCGAGGCGATAGCCGCATTCCAGACGCACGCCTTTATAAGCGACCGGCAGAGCGCGTTCACGCTCAAACGGAATACCGCGCAATATCAATTCCCTGCACAAACATTCCGCATACGCCGACTCCAACAATCCCGGCCCGAGCTGACGATGCACCTCCATCGCTGCGCCAATCACAGCTTGCGTCACCTGATTTATCTCTGCGCTCCTCTGCGTCATCTCCGCGCCTCTGCGGTGAAACTCAACCCCGCCAATACTCAACCAAAACCAATAACACCTCCTATCTTCCCCCTTCATTCAACCGCCGCAAACTCCCCTCACCACTCACGCTGCGGCTTGAACTCCGCGCCACGCGCTCCGCTTCGGCAAAGGCGCGCAAAAGATTCTCGCCCAAGATTTTTCTCACATCCGTTTCGCTATAGCCCCGCTTCAACAACTCATAAGTGATGTTTGGTAATTTCGAGATGTCCTCCATGCCGACGGGCAGACTCGGCACGCCGTCGAAATCCGATCCGATCCCGACGTGGTCAACTCCGGCCGTCTTCGCAATATGGTCAATGTGATCGATGAGAATGGAGAGCGGTGTCGGCGGCAGAGGATTTGCCGCGTAGAGCTTGGTTATCTCTTCTCCCAAACGCTTCGGATCGTTTTTGTATTCTTCTCGCAAGCGGTCGAGTTGCGGCTTGAGGCGTTCATCGCGCGCGCGGTCGGCATCGTAAGCCTTCTGGTCAATAAAGACCGGATAAAAGTTGACCATCACGACGCCTTTGTTTTGGGCGATGCGCCGCAGCAGATCGTCGGGGATGTTGCGCGGGTGATTTGAAAGCGCGCGCGCCGAAGAATGCGAGGCGATGATCGGCGCACGCGACACATCAAGGACGTCGCTCATCGTTTTATCCGAAACGTGCGAAACGTCAACGAGCATTCCCAGACGGTTCATTTCGCGCACCACTTCTTTGCCGAAATCTGTAAGTCCGTTATGACGCGCCTCGTCGCGCGAAGAATCTGCCCAATCGTTCGTGTTGTTGTGCGTCAGGGTCATGTAGCGAATGCCGAGACGGTAAAAATCGCGCAACGCAGAGAGCGAATTTTCAATCGCGTGTCCGCCTTCGATGCCCATTAAAGCCGCGATCTTTCCTTGTCGTTTGGCGCGGCGAATATCAGCGACGGAGACGGCCATCATAAATTCATCAGGGTGGCGTTCGACGGCACGGTAAACTTGATCGATCATATCCATCGCGCGACGCGCCGAGCCGCCCTCTTTCGCATACTTTTTATCCACGTAAACCGAAAAGAACTCCGCCGAGAGTCCGCCCGCTTTCATGCGCGCGAGGTCGGTGTGATATTTGCCGACGGAAGAAGTGCCGATGTCGTAATCATCATCGGTCATCATCGTCGTAATGTCGTTGTGCGTATCAACGACAATCGAGCGGCGATGAAGTTTGAGCGCCCTCTGCCACAAGCGCTCATCGCGCGCAGGTTCGGGCGAAGCGGTAGCGGCGCTGGTGGTTTGCTGCTTTGCATCTTCACGCGCTGCGGTTGAAGGAAGCAAAAGCGGGACGATAGAACCGGAGAGCGCACAGAGAAGTGCGATATTAATCGCGCGATGCGTTAGAAGTTTTCGTTTATCATGCATAGTTTTCCTGCGCCCTTTGCGGTTGTGTGATTAATATTGCTGTGATCATCGTTCAACGGAGTTCATTCTCTCAAAGACGAAGCGCGCAACGCTTGGTATGATCTCGCGCTCAGTGCTGTGGTCGGTGGTAAAAGTAACGAGCACCAGGCGTTTGCCTGATGGAAGTTCGACGTAAGCCGCATCGTGGCGCGTCGTTGAAGTCCATCCGGCTTTCGACCAGAGGCGCGACCCTTGCGGAATGGCGATTCCTGTGAAGCCGTGCGCTTGATCGTCAGGATCGCCGCCGCCTGTTACGGGAGCGAACGGATCGCGCTTCAAGAGTTCCATCATCTGTCGGCTGCGCTCTGGCGTAATGGCGCGCCCCGTTGCGATCTCCATCAACAAACGCGCCGTCGCGTCGGTCGTCAACTTATTCCGGTTCTCGCCGTTTGCGCCGCGAAACACCCGTTCGCGCCCGTAAGAATCTTCGCAGTAAGTTTTCTGATTGACGTTGATGCCGGTGTAGCCGAGCGTAGTGAAATAGCGATTAACGGCGTTACGTTTATAACCCCATTCGCGCATCTCAGCCTCAGATAACTCGACACCGCTCGATGTTCCCGTCAAGACATCAACGATGTATTGCGTCGCATCATTTGATGAAGTAACGATCATATCGCGCAGGGCGCGTTTGAGTTCCGGCGTCTCTTTGAGTTTGCCGTCTTCAAGCCATCGGTGCGCCGCTGCGAGATAAAACATTTTAACGACGCTTGCCGGATAGATGGGTTCGCGCCCGCGAAAGCTCGCTTGCAACGGGCGCTTCGGGTCGGTGATGTCAATCAAGCTGATCGCCAGATTCTTTTCGGTAAATTTTTTGTCCGCAAAGCGAGCAAGCGTTGTGCGCGCCGCTTCGTCGAGCATCGCCTGTAGTTTCGGTGATGTTTCAATGGCGAGGGCTTGCGCCGCGTTTCGGTTCTGCGCTGCGCCGCGCGTTGCGGCAAGCGTGGATAAAATAAAACTCACGATCAGCGCGGTGACATAAAATTTGCGAGCCATGGAGGTTACTCACTTTCGGGCTTCACTTTAGAAGATTAACGAAGAAGGTTATGATCAGCACGTTTGAGAAATCAATAAAAAACGCGCCGACGACCGGCACGATGAGGAAACTGCGCGGTGCCGGACGAAAGCGTTCCGCGAGAGCTTCCATGTTGGCGACTGCATTTGACGCGGTGCCGAGTCCGAACCCGACGTGCCCGCTCGCCGTAACGGCCGCTTCGTAATCGCGCCCCATCAACGCGAAAGTTACGAACGTGGCATAGACGAGCATTACAAACACCTGTATCAGCAAAATAACGAGCATCGGCACGGCGAGTGTTGCCAACTGCCACAGCTTTAAATCCATCAGCGCGATCATCAGGAAAAGCGCGAGCGCAATCGCACCGATCACTTCGACCGCGCGCGCATCTACTTTAAACCAACCACGCGCGTCGTCCGTGTTACGCACGACAGCGGCGACGATCATCGCGCCGATGTAGCCCGGCAGCGTCACGCCCGAACCCGCGAGCCACGAACTGATAATTGCGCCGACGCCCATCACCGCGAGGATCAGCAAAAGATTATGAAGCAGCGCGCGGACGGTTAACGCCGGAGTGTGCGCCTGAACGGGTTCGCCCGTCCCGGCTTCGTCCGCGCCATGCTCATTTACCGCGATCTCATTTACCGTGATTTCGCTCGTCGGAAAGTTTCCGGCGGCTTCTCCGCTCCGGCTATTGATAACTGAAGCGGTTATCTGCTTCTCTTCTGTTTCGCCACTCGAATCAATTCGTCGCGGCGCGGCGAGATGGAAGCGGCGTATTAAAACGGTAGCAAGCGGATTTCCGACGAGGCTCGCCATGAAAATCCCGAAAGTCGCGGAAGCGATGATCGCCTCGCCCGCGCCGGCGATTCCTAAAGCCTCAAAGTCATCTTTGAAAGCAAGTCCGGTTGCCGGGCCGCCCGTGAGCGTCAGCGCGCCGCAGATCACGCCGAGCGCGAGCGGCGCGCCCATTGTGCTCGCCACAAGGATTCCAACTACGTTCTGCACAACGGCCGTGAGCGACGCGAGCAGCCAGAAAAAACCCATGCGCCAGCCGCCAGCGCGCAGCAAAGCGAATGTTGCGCCGAAGCCAATGGTGGTGAAAAAGATCGTCTGAAGGGGCGTGCGCAAGCTCGTGTCGAGCGTAAATGCGGATATTCTTCCGTTGCGTAAGACGAACGCGAGGAGGGCGAAGAAAAGCCCGCCGAGAACCGCCGCCGGAATGTTCGCGCGTTGGAGAAAACCTATTCGTTTAAGAAGCCAGTAGCCGAAGAAGAGAAACAGGGCGGCGAGGGCGAGCGTTAGCACGAGATCGAATTTGACGGTGCGCAATCCTTCGACAACGGTGTATTCCACTTTTTGCGTTGTCTCCCTTCAATTTCGTTTCACTTCGCCTGAGCTTCGTAAACGATGCGCCCGTCCATGATCGTCACGAGCACACGGGCGCGCTCAATCGCTGTCGGGTCAATCTGGAAAATATCATCGCTCAAGATCACTAGGTCGGCGAGTTTACCCGGCGCAATCGCGCCCTTATCGTTCTCCATAAACTCGGCGTAAGCCGCGCCGACCGTGTAAGCGCGGACGGCTTCTTCAACCGTGATCTTCTGTTCGGGTATCCACCCTTGAGGGTTCTTGCCGTCGAGCGTGCGGCGCGTGACGGCGGCGTAGATGCCTTGAATCGGATCAATCGGCGCGACCGTCCAATCCGAGCCGAAGGCGAGCATCGCGCCGGAATCGAGCAATGAACGGAAAGCATAAGTGGTGCGGGCGCGTTCGTGCCCGATGCGTTTTTCCGCCCAGCGTCCGTCGTCAATTGCATGAAAGGGTTGCATCGAAGCGATCACCTGTGCCTGCCCGAAACGCTTGATGTCCTGCGGGCGAAGGTGCTGCGCGTGTTCGATGCGGAAACGGTGATCCGCTTGCGGGTTCTCTTTGTTCAGGCGCTCATAGATCGTAAGAATCTGATCGTTGGCGCGGTCGCCGATGGCGTGGATCATGATCTGGAGTCCGGCGCGGTCGGCCTTTTGTGCGCGGTCAAACATGCCATCAATTTCATCGCTGCCGAGTCCGCGCGTATCGGGCGCGTCATTGTACGGCTCGAAGAAGAACGCGGTGGTTGAACCGAGACTCCCGTCGGCGAAACCTTTGAGGCCGCCGATGCGCAGCATGTCGCTGCCGAACTTGCGACGGACGCCTGTGCGCGCCAGACGCTCCCATGCGGGCAGGGGCGCGACGGCGTAGATGCGCGTTTTCAAATTCCCTTGCTCAAGCAACGTTTGATAAACGCCCACATCGTTTCCGGCGGACATATCCTGCACGCTGGTGACGCCAAATCTCGCCGCGTGATTCGTGGCGGCGCGCGCGGCGGCGAGTTTCTCTTCAAAGCTCGAATCGGGAATCACGCGATAGACGAAGCTCATCGCCGCATCTTTCAAGATTCCGGTCGGCTCGCCGCGCGCATCGCGCACGATGAGTCCGCCCGGCGGGTCTTTCGTTTCGCGCGTGACGCCAGCGAGTTTGAGTGCAACTGAATTGGCGAGCGCCATATGTCCGTCGAGGCGACTGACGAAAACAGGAGTATCAGGCGTGAAAGCGTCAATCAACTCTTTCGTCGGAAGGGGCGCGTTCGTCCAGCGCTCATGATCCCAATCGCCGCCCGTGATCCAGCGCCCGCGCGGAAGGTTGGCGGCGAAACGACGAATGCGCTCGGCAAACTCTTGCGGCGTGTTGGCATCGCGCAAGTCAACGCTTGAGAGTTGAGAGCCACCGCTTAGGAAATGCACGTGCGAATCGTTGAAGCCGGGCAGAACGAGTCGCCCTTTGGCATCAATCGTGCGCGTTCGCGCTCCAGCGAATCGTTTGATCTCAGCTTCGCTACCGACAGCGACGATGCGGTTGCCGTAGATCGCGACGGCTTCAGCGTCGGGGCGATTCTTATCCATCGTCCGCACGCGGGCGTTAGTGATAATGAGATCGGCGATCATCGCTTGCGCGTCAGCCTGCATGGAGCTGTAAGGCATGAGCAGTGACAAGGCGAGGAGGACGTGGGTAAGCGTTCTGTTTTTCATCGAACTTGCTTTAGCGTCAAGGTAGATCAGCCACCGCAGGCACAGAAGACCACACAAAGGAAGCACAGGAGAATGCCTTCCTCTGCGAAACTCTGCGCCTCCTCTGCGCCTCTGCGGTAAAACTAACTCTGCCTAGAAGCACTTTTAATGCGTCTCACCCGCGCCGCGCCGCAACGCCATGCCGGGGCGCGCTCCGGTCATGCGCCCGCTCTCAAACACCGTTTCGCCATTAACGATCACATAGCTGATACCAGTCGGATATTGATGCGGACTTTCAAACGTCGCCTGATCGTTTACCGTCGCCGGATCGAAGATCACCAGGTCAGCCATAAAACCTTCGCGCAACAGTCCGCGATCACGCAGTCCGAAGGCTTGCGCCGGAAGCGAACTCATTTTACGCACGGCATCTTCGAGCGTGATGGTCTTTTGCTCGCGCACGTAGCGACCAAGCACGCGCGCGTTGTTGCCGTAGCCGCGCGGATGCGGCGCGCCCTCACCGAAACGGCGCACGCCAGAATCGGCGGCGATCATCGTAAACGGCTCTTGCATAATGCGCCGCACGTCCTCTTCGCTCATCTTGTGATAAACCATTCCTGCGCCGCCCGCTTTATACATCTCAAGGATTTGCTCGATCTGATCATTCAAATTTTTCTTGCCGCGCACGCGATTCGTAATTTCGACGATGGAAAGACCGTTAAACGATTTGTCGGCGTCGTAGCCCGCGACGACGGCGTAGGAATAATCTTTGAAGCCGCTCTGCTTTAATCCTTCACGCATCTCGCGCACAATGCGCTTGTGCGTCTCTGCATCTTCCACTCGCGCGCGTCCTTCGTCGCGCCCGCCTTCAAGCGCCCAATCCGGCAGCAGCACATCGAGCGACGTGGACGAAGCGGTGTAGGCATATTGGTCAACGGTGACTTGCAGACCTCGTTTGCGTGCGTCGCGGACGAGTCCGAGCGTGTCGGTGCTACGTCCCCACAATTTACGACTTGTGATCTTGAAGTGCGATATTTCGACGGGCAGGCGCGCCTGTTCGCCGATTTGAATGCTTTCGCGGATCGCATCCATCACTTCGCTTCCCTCGTCGCGCATATGCGTCGCATAAAGACCGCCAAAGCGCGCGGCGACACGGGCGAGTGCAACAATCTCATCCGTCTTCGCATAAG
>JACDAW010000085.1 GCA_013695245.1 Pyrinomonadaceae bacterium
CGCACAAACTTTAAGAATTAAAAATCTTCTTTACATGCGCTTTATCATCACTGTAGAATTAGTGGCGCGTTTATTGCTTCTGCCTTCCGTGTTTAGAATTTAAGATATTGAAACCGTACAGGCGTCGGTTTCGCGGCTGCCAGCGTTGCTGTCCAAGGCGTTGGTCAACAATTTCTCAACGATAGGTGTGGAGGAAAAAGATGCTTTGGGATCTCATTGTAGCGATAGTTATCGGTTTGATCATTGGCGCAATTGCAAAAGCAGTGATGCCGGGTAGAGACCCGGGCGGCATTATCGTCACGATCCTTCTCGGTATTGCTGGCTCGGTCGTGGGTAATATTCTCGGCGGGCTGCTTGGTTTCGGAAGAACGGCTGCAACTACGGCCGCCGGCGACACATTTATTGATTCGCCAAACTTCTTTATCAGGCTCATTTTAGGCGTTGTTGGGGCGCTTGTCATTCTCGCCGTTTATCGCATGATTACCGGCAGAAGCGTTACACGCGCTTAACGTCAACCAGCTTTCAGTTCGATCAATTCCTAAAGGCGCGCATACAGCGTAAATTGCAAAAGTATGCGCGCCTTTCCTCATATCAAAAAGGTAGTTTTCCACACCTGTGGATTATTAACTTTCTCAACAAACCTAATAATACGAATCATTCTGTTACCATTGCCCAATCGTTGGATTTCCGTTCGCCCTTCGTTCACCTCAACTCAGCCCTCCGCTCGTTACCTTAAGTAAGCGTTGAACTTAGCCTTCTCAAATGGCTGAGAGAAAAGTCTTTACAGCATAAACTCTTAGTGCTACATTCGCCCACCTTTGTCGCTAAATGCTTCTGCGGCAACAACTTGAAAGATGCTTCGAGCACATCTAATAGTGGTTGAGGACGAAGCGGATACAGCATTTTGGGTTTTTTGACTTTAACGTTTTCTAGATTTATCGAACGCGAGATGGCAATACGTTTTGGGACATCAGGCTGGCGAGCAGTGATTGCGGACGAATTTACGTTCGATAACGTGCGACGCGTAACGCAGGCGATATGCAAATATTTGCATTTCGCGGGCACAGAGAACGGCGCAAAACTTATCGTCGGTTACGACACGCGTTTTTTAGGCGAGCGTTTTGCGAGCGAATGTGTGAAGGAAATCATGGCAAATAATTTCAAGGCCTTGATGTGCGACCACCCAACGCCGACTCCGACTATATCGCACGCGATTCGCGCGGAACGCGCTCTCGGCGGCATCAATTTCACCGCATCGCACAATCCTCCGGAGTACAACGGGATAAAGTTTTCCACCGCTGACGGAGCGCCTGCCCTACCTGATGTCACCCGCCAAGTCGAGAAAATAATCAATGAAATTGCTGTGAGTTCAAATCATGAATCTCACACTGAACGCTTTGCAGAATTTGAATCTTACGATCCGCGTCCGGACTATATCGCTGATTTAAAATCGAAAATACGCTTTGACGTAATCGCCCAAGCGGGCGGGCGCTATGCCTACGATCCGCTCTGGGGAACGGGACGCGGTTATCTCGATGACATGTTGCGGCGGCACAACATTGAGGTCGAAACGATTCACAATTGGCGCGACGTGATGTTTGGCGGGCGCTCGCCTGAGCCTGACTCGACGCACTTGGACGAACTACGCGAAGCGGTTGCGCGAAACAAATGTGCGCTGGGACTTGCGACCGACGGCGACGCCGACCGCTTCGGCGTGCTCGACGCCAACGGGCGTTTTATCACGCCCAACGAATTGATCGCTTTACTATTCGATTACCTTGCCGAATCGCGCGGGTGGACTGGTGGTGTGGCGCGTTCAGTCGCCACCTCGCACCTTGTTGATCGCGTCGCTGAAGCGCGCAATCTTCCGGTTTACGAAACGCCTGTCGGTTTCAAATTCATCGGTGAGCTGATTAACGAAGACAAGATCATTCTCGGCGGTGAGGAATCCGCCGGACTCTCGATGCGCGGACACTACCCGGAGAAGGATGGAATACTCGCGTGCTTGTTAGCAGCCGAATCGGTCGCCGCGCGCGGCGCAAGTTTAAGTGACCAACTCGAAGCCATCTACACGAGAGTCGGGCGCATTGAGTCGGGGCGCATCGGTGTGCGCTTAACACCCCAATTGTTGGCATCGCTTCCTGAAAAGTTGAAGCGCGACCCCGCAGAGATCGGTGGTCGCCGGATTAAGCGCACGAATCGCACCGATGGTGTGAAGTTTATTTTTGAAGATGGCTCATGGCTTCTGATGCGCCCTTCGGGGACTGAGCCGATGGTACGCATTTATGCAGAATCTGAATCAATGAAAGACTTGGAGGTGCTCCTTGAACAAGGCCGCAAATACTTATTGGACTGACACCCGTCTCGCCGCACAACGTCCCTTGCCCCGTGCGATTACAGTTACCCCTGCGCGCGGAAGCGCAATTGCCCACGCGCGTGAAGAAACGCAAAGCCGTCGCGCAAGTCGTTCACCCTTCGTTGCGTTTAGCGTCATCATGCTGACGCTCTTCGTTTTCTGCGTCTCGATCTCGCTGCGCACGCAAGCCGAGGTGCAAGCCGCCGCCTTGCGTCACGAAACGCTCAATATGGAAGTAGAGATTTTGCGTAACACAAACTCTGCGCTCGAACAACAGATGCGACGCTTGCGCACCGATCCACGCGCGATTGAAGCGACAGCGCGCGAGCGTCTCGGCATGGTGCGTCGCAACGAGATCATTGTGCCCGCCGCGCAGTAAAATTAAGCGCGCACTTGACGGGCAGAATTAAAGTTTAACCCGCCGCTCGCCGCCCGCCGTTCGATTCACCGCATTTCAACCCGCGATTTTCCGCCAGCAAGCGCGGTTGCGAAACAAAATCGCAACCGCGCTTCCGCACATTAGCTTAGACGCTTAGATCATGTCGGTTGACACTCCGACAAACCGTCATCTAATATCGAATTAAGTTGAATTATAAGAACATCTAACAACAAATTTTCTTACATCGCGCGGGAGACAGGAAGAAATTATGTCTGAAACTAAACATCTAACTTCGAGAGCGCAGGAAGCGTTGGAGCGTTGGGAACAAGAGACGCTTCAGCCCGTGCTGCGCAAGCGTCCCGAAAGCAAAGAGCGTTTTGAGACCGTCTCCCTCGATTCAGTTGAACGCCTCTACACGCCTGTTGACACGGAAGAAATTGATTACGAACAAGACACATCATTCCCCGGTGAGTTTCCTTACACGCGCGGCATACATCCAACAGGTTATCGCGGCAAGCTCTGGACGATGCGACAGTTTGCTGGATTCGGCACGCCGGAAGAAACCAACGCTCGCTTCAAGTATCTTATGGCGCAAGGACAGACCGGACTTTCAGTCGCTTATGATCTGCCAACATTGATGGGCTACGACGCCGACTCGCAACTCTCAGAAGGCGAAGTCGGCAAGTGCGGCGTGGCTGTTTCAAGCCTCGCTGATATGGAAACTTTGTTTGATGGCATTCCGCTCGAAAGTGTCACCGTTTCACAGACGATCAATGCGCCTGCGTCCGTCTTGCTTGCGATGTATTTAGTCGTCGCCGAAAAGCAAGGCGCGGATTGGAAGAAGATTTCCGGCACGCTTCAGAATGATATTCTTAAAGAATACATCGCGCAAAAGGAATGGATTTACCCGATCCGTCCGGCGATGAAACTCGTCGTTGACACGTTTGAGTTTTGCACAAAATACGTCCCGAAATACAATCCGATCTCAGTCTCCGGCTATCACATCCGCGAAGCGGGCGCGACTGCTCTGCAAGAACTCGCCTTCACATTGCGCGACGGAATTGAATACGTGCAATGGGGCGTTGATGCGGGACTCAATGTTGATGAGTTTGTGCCGCGCATCTCGTTCTTCTTCAACGCGCATAACGACTTCTTCGAGGAGATCGCCAAGTATCGCGCCGCCCGTAGAATCTGGTCGCGCGTGATGCGCGAACGCTTCAATGCGCGTGATCCGCGCACAATGCAACTCCGTTTTCATACGCAGACCGCAGGCGTCTCATTAACCGTGCAGCAACCTTTGAACAACATCGTCCGCGTCGCCATTCAAGCCCTCGCCGGAGTCTTGGGCGGCACAAATAGCTTGCACACCGATG
Source organism: Pyrinomonadaceae bacterium (assembly GCA_013695245.1). Lineage (GTDB taxonomy): Bacteria > Acidobacteriota > Blastocatellia > Pyrinomonadales > Pyrinomonadaceae > JACCYN01. The sequence continues at coordinate 4,109 of JACDAW010000085.1, forward strand.
CGTATGATGAAGCTCTCGCTTTACCAACGGACGAAGCGGCGCTCATCGCCCTGCGCACGCAGCAGATCATCGCCGAAGAGACAGGCGTCGTGAACACAATCGATCCGCTCGGCGGCTCTTACTTCCTCGAATCGCTGACGAAGAAGATGGAAGATGGCGCGCTTGATTACTTCGCCAAGATTGACGCGATGGGCGGCATGGTCGAAGCGATTGAGAAAGGCTACCCGCAGCGCGAGATTCAAGAATCGGCTTATCAGTATCAGAAAGCGGTCGAGCGCAACGAGCAGATCATCGTCGGCGTTAACAAATACCGCATTGAAGATGAAAAGCAAATGTCCGTACTCGTCATTGACGAAGCGGTGCGCGACCGTCAAGTTGAAAAACTTCAAGGGGTACGCGCCCGCCGCGATGAAGGCGCAGTCGCAAACGCGCTTGAGAAATTAAAACGCGCCGCGCAAGCAGGCGATAACACAATGCCCGCGACGATTGAAGCCGTCCGCGCCTACGCGACGCTCGGCGAAATCTGCTCGGCATTGCGTGATGTTTACGGCATTTACGAAGAGCCAGCTTTCTAGGTTAGATATTCATCTTGAGACGTAGTATGAATGTTTTAGATATTGCCAAATTCCACTGGAGAATCACAGGTGCGTTGCGCTCCATGTCATTCATTGATATGGGCCTTGCTATTGCTGCTGCTGTAACGCTCGCGGCTGCGAAAGTGTGGTGGTATGTCAGTTGGATCAGAATACCTGATGATGGTTTAACCTTTTGCGTTGATCCAAACTACGTGCGGATTCATTTTTCGATGGCAATAGCTCTGGTTGTTTGCGCAACGAGCTTATGTTTTCGTAAGGCAACGGGCTTTTATGTGTCTGTTCTATCTTTAGCTTGGGTTTCGCTAACCTATGCAGCATGGTACGGGCGTGATTACAGAGACCCTAGCGTAGAATGGGCAGAATGCTTAGGACATACTCATGTATTTAATGTTTGCGGCGCAACATATTGGGATGCGGCAATGTTCGGGCTTTTCCTTACGCTATTAGTATGGCACGCGAAAACAATTATTAGCGCACTCCTTATAAGGAGAAGTATTTAACTTCACCATGTCTGAACGAAAAATACGTGTGCTTGTCGCCAAACCCGGACTTGATGGACATGATCGCGGCGCGAAAGTTATCGCGCGTGCGTTGCGCGATGCGGGGATGGAAGTTATCTACACAGGACTGCGCCAGACACCGGAGATGATCGCGGCCGCCGCTTTGCAAGAAGATGTTGATGCGGTCGGCATTTCGATCCTTTCCGGCGCGCATAATACGCTTTGCCCGCGCATCGTGGGGCTTCTGCGTGAGCGTGGGATGGATGATTGCCTTGTGCTCGTCGGTGGCATTATCCCGCAGGAAGATGTTCCGCGTCTGAAAGAGCAAGGCATCGCGCAAGTTTTCCTGCCCGGCACTTCGACCGAAGACATCGTTCGCTTCCTGCGCGAGAACGTGCGCCCGCGCGTATGATGGGAAGCGAAGATTCGCTCGCTCCCTTGCTCGTCGAAGCTCACGTCGCAACCGTTGTCATACGCATCAATCGTCCCCCCAAACGTAACGCGCTTTCGCAAACTTCACTCGAAGCGTTAGACGACATCGTTTCACAACTTGTCAAACAAACTGATGTAAGGGCGATCATCTTTACCGGTACGGCCGACGTTTTCGCTTCCGGTGCGGACATACGCGAACTTCAAGCGCTCGATGCGGCGAAGGCGCGGGAATTTGCCGAATGCGGTCAACGGCTTTTTCAAAAGATCGCGGATGCACCGCAACTCACCATTGCCGCAATTAACGGCCCCTGCATGGGCGGCGGGCTTGATCTCGCGCTCGCGTGCGATATGCGTGTGGCGTCGAGCAACGCGATCTTTGCGCATCCCGGTGCGAATTTGGGAATTATCACCGGATGGGGCGGCACGCAGCGTCTGCCGCGCCTCGTCGGAAGGGCGCGTGCGCTAGAGATGTTCTTTACCGCGCGTCGTTTGACGAGTCTCGAAGCTCTCGAATGGAATTTGATTGATCGCATCAGCGACCCCGCACTTGAAGGCGCTCTCGAAATAATAAAAAAGAATGTTCCTTGAACAAATCGCACTGAAATTTTCGGCCGCGAGCGCACTGCCCTTGCCTGCAACACTTCTTTTTTTGTCCTCATCAATGCAGCTTTTCAATCGCATACGGCATCCTAAAGGGGTTTGAACGGGCGCGGCTAACGAAGACGCGTGCGGTTGACAGGTGTGAGATTGTGAGTTAGTTTTACAAACAATTCGCGCAACTGAATTAGTTGTTTTGTTCAGCTTGCCGTTTTACCCGCTCACTTCGTGTCCCGTTCGTCTAGCGGCCTAGGACACCGCCCTTTCACGGCGGTAACACGGGTTCGATTCCCGTACGGGACGCCATAATTTTTAAGAGTTGCGTGCTTGCTCTTAAGTTGGCTTCGAGATGCCGCCTGACACCGCTTTTTCCACCCCGCGCGTATGTCAGACGGCTTTTCTACTTTATCAACGGAATCATCTTTATGTTCATACGTACACAAGTTTTTAAAAATGCAGCCCGCGTTTTTTTCTCGTTAATTTTTCTTGCATCAGTCACGCTAACGGCAAACGCTCAAGCTGCCAGCGCGCGCGACGTGGTTGTGGTGTTGCCGTTTGAGAACACGTCTTCGCAGCCTGAGTATAACTGGGTCGGCGAAAGTTTTGCCGATGCGCTCTCGGAGTTGTTGAACGTGCCCGGACTAGCCGTTGTCTCAAGCGACGAGCGCGGAATGGCTTACCAGCGTTTGCGTCTGCCGCTCACGGT
>JACDAW010000089.1 GCA_013695245.1 Pyrinomonadaceae bacterium
TCGCCGGACTGTTAAGCATGTTCTGCGCCAAGTTGTTGACGATCTTCGCATCGTTCATCGCCGTCTCCATCAGCGCCGCGTTTAAAAGCTCTTGGCGTTGGCCGATGAGTGCCTGTTTAATTTGATCGCGCACGCCGGGACTGTCGATCGTCAGGTTCTCGTTCTGCAGACGCTTGAGCTGCAGCTTGAAGATAAACAAACGGCCGCCGATGTTGACGGGTTCGGTGATGTCGCCGGTCTGCATTGAATTGAAGAGCCGATTGATTAACTCCGGCGGGAAACCGTTCTGTTTCAATTGCTCTTCGGTGGCAAAACCGAGATCGCCGCCGCGCAGAAGGCTGTTTGCGTCTTCGCTCACCTCGCGCGCCACGGTTGCAAAATCCGCGCCGTTCTTCAAACGCTGATAAGTGATGTCGGCCTTCTGTTTCGCTTCCGGCTCGCTTTTAACGTCTTGCGTTGCGCCTTCGTTCGGATTCGGATCAAGGACGATGGCGGCGAGTTGGACGCCGCGCGTGGCGACAAACTGCTGTTTGTTGTTGTTATAAAAATCTTCAACCTCGCGGTCGTTGATCGTGATGCGACCGATCAACTTCTCTTGCAGCTTTTGAATCGCAATATCGCGTCGCAACTCTTCACGCAAAGCTGGCTCGGTCAGCCCCTGCTCTTTTAGCTGCCGCTGATATTCTTCTTCTGTCATGTGACCTTGCTGCTTACGAGCGGCGATCTGCTGAGTGATTTCTTCCTCGCTCGGCACCAACTTCTCACGCTCAGCGCGCTGAAACATGACTTCGCGCTGAACCAAACCTTGCAACACTTGAAGCCGCGCGGCGGCGAGTTGGAGTTGCGATAGCTGCGCCTGCTGCCCTTGCGCGCGCTGGCTCAGTTGCCGGTCAACATCCTTGAGCATAATGTTTTTGCCGTTGACCGTGGCGGCGACGGCCGTTTCGGCATCAGTTGTGCCCGTTGCGCCGCCGCCGCCGGGATTGCAGGCGACGAAAGCGAGCGCAGCGAACACCACAAAAGCGAACAGAGATGACAATTTCACGACTTTACTCACAGTATGTTTCCACTCCTTAAGACGAGCCACAAACTGACACCCGCGCGTCAGTGCTTGACGTTATAGAAAAACGTTTGTTATAAATTTTGGTTTCACATCGCTTCCGCTAACTATCCGTGCGGGCGCGATGGAAATTATAGTAGTTCTCGGAGGCACTTCAAATTATGGCTAAACGATGCGAAATCTGCGGCAAGGGGCCGCAGTTCGGTAATAATGTTTCTCACGCGAACAACCGCACCCGCCGCCGCTTCAACCCGAACCTGCAATCAATCCGCGTCGCTCGTCCCGCCGGTGGCAGCGAGCGCTTAAAGGTTTGCACAAGCTGTATCAAAGGTGGCAAGGTAACGAAGGCCGCGTAAATTTAATTCAGGATTATGAACGCTGCAACGATGAGGCAACATTAATCATCATTGCAGCGTTCAGCTTTTATCGTTTTTTACGAGCGCGACCACTTCGATCTCGACGCGCGCGTCACGCGGTAACCGGGCAGCTTGAATTGTTGAACGCGCGGGCGCATTCTCTCCAAAGAACTTTCCATAAGCTGCATTCATTTGTGCAAAATCGTTTATATCCGCGAGAAACACGGTCGTCTTCACCGCGCGACTGAGATCGCTTCCGGCGGCTTCGAGCACAGCCGACAAATTGCGTAATACCTGTTCCGTCTGCTCTGCGATGCCGCCTTCGACAAACTCTCCGGTGCGGGGATCAAGCGGAATTTGACCCGAAGTAAAAATAAAGTTCCCCGTCACAATCGCCTGCGAATACGGCCCGATTGCCTGCGGCGCATTTTTCGTTTGAACGATCTTCTTCACTGTTCTCAACTCTCCGCTCAAAACAAAACATGTATTCTAACAAACAAAAGCTTCGGACGCCAATGCGGACGACTCACTTCATTTTATTAGCCTGCGAGAATCGCCTAATTATCCATCTAGGCCGTTCCCTGAAGGCGCTCCACGTCGAGCACGCCGGGCACGCGACGAATCGAGCGCGTCACCTTGTCGAGATGTTTTAAATCGAAAACTTCGACCGTAACTTCGACGCGCCCGTGATTGTCTGAAGAGACCGAGGCGTGGGCGTCGCAAATTTGCGTTTTCATGTCGGAGATCGCACCCGTAATACCCGCCAGCATCCCCGTCCGATTTTCCGTAATCGCCAGCAACTTCACCGCGTATGACGCCTTGCCTTCCGCTCCCCCCGCCCACTCCACTTCGACGATGCGCTCCGGGTTGAGCATTAACTGCTGCACATTCTTGCAGCGTCGCGCGTGGACGACAACGCCTTTGCCGCGCGTGATGTAGCCCGTGATCTCCTCGCCGGAGATCGGGCTGCAACAACGGGCGCGCGTCACCATCATCGCGTCCACGCCGCGCACCACGATTGATTCATCGCCAAGCCGGATCAGTTTTTTAACGGCCTGCACGCCCGCGTTTACGCCCGTGCGTATCTTCGATTCTTTGCGTTGCTCAAGCTCGGAGAATTTCTCCGCGCCAAGAACTTTCGCCAGCACATTGCGCGGCACAAGCTTGCCATAGCCGATGGCGGCGAACAGATCATCCGCGCGACCGTAACCGTATTCGCCCGCCACGCGCCGAAAGTCGCCGTCACCATCGCCCAGCAATTTCTTCGCCGCCAGGCCAACGCGCGAAGCCTCCTTTTCAAAGAGCTTACGCCCGATCTCAATTGACTCGGTGCGTTGCTGTTCGGCAACCCAATGGCGAACACGATTACGCGCTCGTGAAGTGACGACAAAATTCAACCAATCGCGCGACGGGTGCGCATTTGAGGAAGTGACGATCTCGACGACATCACCGTTCTGAATCGGCGTGCGAAGGGCGACCATACGACTGTTGATGCGCGCGCCCGTACAAGTGTCCCCGACTTCCGAGTGAATACAATAGGCGAAATCAACGGGCGTCGCGCCGCGCGGCAGTTGAACCACTTTGCCCATCGGCGTAAACGCATAAACGTCTTTCGGATACAGATCGAGCTTCAAGGATTCGAGGAAATCACGCGAATCCTTCACCTCTTGCGTCCACTCAACAAGCGTGCGCTTCAAGGCTTGCAAAGCCTCATCGTCGTCTGCGCGCGCGCCGCGTTTGCCTTCCTTATACTTCCAGTGAGCCGCCACACCCTCTTCCGCGATCTCGTGCATTTCTTCGGTGCGGATTTGCACTTCAAAGGGTTGGCCTTCGGAACCGATCACGGAAGTGTGTAGTGATTGGTAAAGATTGTCGCGCGGCGTAGCGATCCAGTCTTTGATGCGGCCGGGTACGGGTCGCCATGTATTGTGAATGACGCCAAGCGCGGCATAGCAATGGCGCACCTCGTTTGGCGTTACGATGCGCGCCGCCACTAAGTCATAAACCTGATCGAGTTCGATCTTTTGCCGCCGCAACTTTTTCCAGATTGAATAGAGACGCTTAACGCGCCCTTCAACACGCACGACTGGAATCTCTGCTTCGCGCAACTGGTCTTCGATGCGCGAAGTGATGCGCTGGAGAAAGGTTTCGTGTTCCGAACGGCGCTGGGCGAGTTGCGCGGCCAAGTGGCGATACTCTTCCGGATGCAGATGTTGGAAGGATAAATCTTCGAGTTCACCGCGTAGTTTGCCCATGCCGAGACGGTGCGCGATTGGCGCATAAATGTCTTCGGTTTCTTTCGCAATGCGCTGGCGCTTTTCGGGTTTAAGGTGAGAAAGGGTGCGCATGTTGTGAAGCCGGTCGGCGAGTTTGACGAGCACAACGCGCACGTCGTCAACCATTGCCAGCAACATCTTGCGCACGTTTTCTGCTTGCTGCTCTTCGGGCGAAGTGCGCGTGGTGTGGCTAACCTGCGCGATTTTCGTTAACCCGTCAACGAGATGCGCGATCTCAGTGCCGAAATATTTCTCGATACTGTCGAGATCGACGAGCGTATCTTCAACTACGTCATGCAACAACCCGGTCGCCACCGACACTTCGTCGAGCCGCATGTCAGCGAGAATGTTGGCGACTTCCAATGGATGAACGAGGTAAGGCTCGCCCGAAGCGCGCGTCTGCCCCTTGTGCTCGCGCGCGGAGAAGAAGTAAGCGCGGCGCAAAAGATCGAGATCGGCGTGCGGGTAATTACCACTGACCTTCTCAACGATTTCTTCGATGCGAATCATTTAAGCAAAGTAGGAAATAGGAAGGATGAAGGCGGAAGTGTGGACACGCCTTGCGGCGTGAATTCCAAATTATAGATTTGAGATTTTATACTTGAAATCTTAATTCAAAGCTTCCGAGCTTTGTCCACACTTCATCCTTCCGCCTTCCTACTTCCTCCTTCTACAAGAATAGGTGATGCTCATCTCGAAAGTCGAGCATCACCTGTTTTGGTTGACGATAAAGCCGGGCTGAAAGTTGCCTCCGGCTCTAAAGTAAATAATATTTTACGTGGTCGGTGGCGAAGGAGAGGCCGCCGCATCCTTCTTGCGTTTGTTTTCGTCTCTCAGTTGTTCGTAGCGACGATTGGATTCTTCAAACTGACGATCAAGGTCAGCCTTTTTCGCTTGGTCGCCCTCCATCTCGGCGAGGCGTGAAGCTTCGCGCAACAGATTGGCTTTCGCGGCAAATGCTGCTTCGCTGTTGGCGTCAACGCTAATCGCACGGTTAGCAAACTCTAAACCTTCGCTGACGCAGCGCTGCGCAGTTTCAAACTCCGCCGGGTCTTTCGGCTTCTTAAATTCGATAACGGTTTTATTGCCCTTCGTGACCGTTTGCTTGTTCTCTGTTTTCTCCGTGATGTCGTTCGAGCACTTGCGCTTCTCGCTGGCGAGGAACGTTAACGCCAAAGCGCGTTTTTCAATTGGGGCATTGTTGTCATTAGCGCGCATCGTCACCCATTCGCGTAGCGCCTTGTCGTCCTTCAGGACGCGATACATACGCGCGATGCCATTGTAGGCTTCTTCACTATTCGGATCATTCTTGAGAATGTCTTGATAGGCGGTAATGGCCTCGCGCGCCTTCGCATCGTTGCCACCGCGCGATTGCTGTTCGATGGAGCGCGCGCGAAAAAGCGGAGCGTTTTTTTGATCCGGGTCGAGGGCAATGGCGCGCTCGAAATGCTGTTGGGCTTGCGCGTAATCGCCGGAGCGGTAGGCGAGCGCGCCGTCATTAAGTTCGCTCTTGGCGCGAATCCCGTTGACAGCGCCGCAACCGGAAGCGATGGCGAGCACAACTAGGAGCACGAGGGACATGATCCTAGAGGTTGATAATTTCATCTGATTAGCGGCTCCCAAATAAATTGATTATAAGCAAACGACTTTCTACAACACTTAAGACGGTTTCGCTTCACGAACAATAAAGCGAGATCATTGCAGATCGTCGATCTGCAAGCCGACCGGGGTCGCGCCCGCGCCCTTCACGGCGTCAATCACTTTCACGACCGGCTCATAGCGCAGCGCTCGTGGGGCTTTAATAAACACAGTGCGCTCGATTCTTTGATCTTCCGTCATTGAGCCAAAGTTCGGGTCGGATTCAATGCCGGCTTTGTAAGCGCGGTTATTCCGGCGCTCCTGAAAAATCGCCAACAGCCTTCTGCTCAACGGTGCAGTGTTATCGGCGCCGCCCTCGAAGGTGGCGACCGTTCCCAAATCCTCTTTATCGTTTAATCTTATTTTGCCCTCTTGCGAGATCGAAACGAGCAGCGTGTTCGGGTTTGGCGCTGCTTGCTTCTGCTGCTCGGTCGCTTCACGCGGCACAAGCGCCTCGAAGCGCGTGGGTTTCAAGGGCGTGATCACCATAAATATGATCAGCAGCACGAGCAACACGTCAATGAGCGGCGTCACGTTGATATACGGCACGGCGCGGCCGCTTGAACTCATTCCCATCGGTTAAATCCTCCGTCTTATTCGAGAAGCGGCGCGCCTCTAAGTTGGCCGCCGCTTCATCCGTCTTAAATTTAAGTTGCGGGCGCGGGAGTCGCGGTCGGGCCGGCGGCGCTACCCTTCTTCTTGTCAGCCACCAACCCGATACGCTCAATGCCCGATTTACGAACCGCGTTAATCACACTGACGATTGATTCGTAGCGGGCGTTAGAATCGCCTTTAATATAGACAACTCGCTCCTCTTCCTTCGTCTTATCTTTCATTATCTCGGTGAGCGTAGTTTCAAGCTCTTCTGTTTTGTACGCCTTCTTGCCGATGTAGTACTCGTTATCCTTCGTCACCGCGATCACCACTGACCCGTCTTTAACAATGCGCGGGTCTTCTTCCGGATTGCGCAGTTCCTTCGGAAGCGTGACGCTCACGCCGTGCTGCAAAAGCGGCGTGATCACCATGAAGATGATGAGTAGCACGAGCATGATGTCCACCATCGGCGTAACGTTGATCTCGGAATTAATATCACCCGATCCGCCTGCTGCCATTCCCATAACTTTAACTCCTCAAAAACTTAACAAGCCGGAGAGCGTGTCCCATCAGACGAGCCACACGCTCCCCGCTTTTATCACAAACCCGCTCGGACGACGCGAACCGTCATCGAGTTGCTTCTTCTTGGTTCGACGCGCCGCTTAAGGCTTTAACTGTCGCGTGCGATTCTTCAAGAAGTAGTCAATGAGTTCGGAAGCCGAGTTGTCCATTTCGACGACGAACCCGTCAACCTTGCTCGTAAAGTAGTTGAAGAGCCACACGGCGGGAACGGCCACGAGCAGTCCGAGCGCCGTCGTGTAGAGAGCTTCGGCGATACCGCCCGCGACCGCGCCGATGCCTGCGCCCTCAGCCGCCTTCATGCCCTGAAACGCGCTGATGATGCCAAACACCGTGCCGAAGAGTCCGACGAACGGAGCGGTCGAGCCGATGGTCGCAAGACCTGACAGCCCGCGCCGGAATTCGTTCGTCTTGATCGTGATGGCGCGTTGCAGAGCGCGCTTCGAGGCTTCGATCTCGTCGCCCGAAATATCTGCCGATTGCTCGTGCGCGCGAAACTCTTGCAGTCCGGCGTTGACGACCATCGCAAGGTGCGACTTCTTGTGTTTGTCGCTGATGTTGATCGCCTCTTCGATGCGGTCGTTCTTCAGAGCTTGCGCGACGCGCGGGGCGAACTCGCGCGATTGCGCTTTCGCGCCGCGATACGTCAGGTAACGCTCGACCATAATCGCAATCGAATACATTGACATGATCAAAAGAATGATGATCACGGCGATGGCGATGGGGCCTAAGTTCCTGAGCATGTGGGTATAGCTAAACGCTTCGTTGAGGTTTGTTTCACCCGTATTTCCGGCTCCAGCTTCCTGCAAGAGAAAGAAAAGGAAACCAAAAGTTTTCGTTCCGAGTAGGCTTGTTAGTAACATCATCACGTAAACCCTCCAAAGGTTTGAATTGCTAAACTATAGTTAATGCTTTTTGGCTGCGACGAAGAACAAGTCCGATTGTTCTTCCAAACGGCGCAACCTCCCCGCGCGCTTGTGGTTTACGGGGTAAAGTTAAACGAAATGGTGCCGGTAACTTTAACTGGCTGACCTGATAGCTGCGTTGGGCTAAAGCGCCATCCGTAAGCTGCCTGTGTCGCCGCTTGACGAAGGAGTCCGGGGCCGCTGACGGCCGAGGCGGAAATCACTTTTCCTGATTCGTCAACTGTGATCTGCACAACCACTGTGCCGGAAATATTCGCGGCTCGCGCGGCCGCCGGGTAGGGCGGCGTCACCTTGCTCGTTGCGCTTCCCGTCAACACGCCCTTTGAGATCGGCGCGCGCCTCGGTGGAGGCGTGGGTGCTGGCGGCGGCGGCGGTGGCGGTGCGGCGGGC
>JACDAW010000320.1 GCA_013695245.1 Pyrinomonadaceae bacterium
GCCGCAACGCGCGGCCGAGATTTGCGGACTCGACGCGGAAACTATTACTCGTCTCGCGCGCGAATTTGCGATGACCAAGCCCGCCGTGATCCGCATCAACTACGGAATGCAACGACATGCGGGCGGCGGCATGGCCGTGCGTACAGTTAGTTGTCTGCCTGCTGTCACCGGCGCGTGGCGCGATGCGGCGGGCGGCATTCTGCTTTCGACAAGCGGCACCTTTCCCATCAACCGCCACGCGCTTGAACGCCCCGATCTCCTGCCTGCCAAGCGCCCACGCACGATCAACATGTCCGCGCTTGGCGATGCGCTAACGAACACGAACGATCCGCCCGTGCGCGCTCTTTATGTTTACAACTCGAATCCGGCGGCCGTTGCGCCCAATCAAGCGAAAGTTTTAGAAGGCTTGCGCCGCGAAGATTTATTTACGGTCGTGCATGAACAATTCATGACCGACACGTGCGATTACGCAGACATCGTGCTACCTGCCACCACGCAGCTTGAGCACTTCGATCTGCACAAGGCCTACGGTCATCTCTACCTCGTGATCAACGAGCGCGCTCTTGAGCCTTTGCACGAAGCGAAATCAAACTCGGAAACTTTCCGGCTGCTTGCTGCGCGCATGAATTTCACGGAAGAATGCTTTAAGGATTCCGATGAAGAGATCGCGCGCCAAGCTATAAGCCTTGAGCATCCGTCATTGCGCGGTATCACTCTCGAAAATTTGCGCGAGCGCGGCTGGATGCGCCTTAATCTGCCGGAAGAGTTTGCGCCGTTCGCTGAAGGAAACTTCCCAACGCCATCAGGCAAGTGCGAACTCTTTTCTGAAAAATTGGAGAGTCAAGGTTTGCCGCCCGTGCCCGATTTCATTCCGCCGCGCGAATCGCGCCGGAGCGCGCCCGAACTCGCCGCGAAATATCCGCTCGCGCTCGTTAGTCCGGCCGCGCACGCTTTTCTTAATTCAAGTTTTGCGAATCTTCCCAAACACTTGCGCCAAGAGGCGCGCCCGTTCGTCGAGATCAATCCGACCGACGCCGTAGCGCGCGGCATCGGCGATGGTGATCTTGTTCGTCTCTTCAATGATCGCGGCGCGTGCGAACTCGCGGCCGTTGTCACGACGCGAGCGCGTCCCGGCGTGGTCGTCTCGCCTTCCGTCTGGTGGAACAAGCTTTCGCCGGGCGGCGTAAACGTCAATCAACTCACTTCGCAAAATTTAACCGACATGGGCGGAGGCGCGACATTCTATGACGCGCTAGTTGAGATTGAGCCGACTGACGCGAAGCAAAACGGCAGCTTCAGATCGCCTTAATCATAAGCGGCGTTGACTACCGCTCCGATGAGGTACAAAACTCCGATAGTTATGCCAACTGCTTTGAGCGTTGTATGTCGTTTCTTGCGTTTCACCTCCGCCACATCCGAATAGGAGATGGTTGTGTGCGCGCCGCTCTTGAGGTCAGCCACAATGAAATTATCATCTTCAACTCGATAAATGTAACCTTTAACTTCCGTGCCGTTGCGGAGTTTGATTGTCACACGCGCTTGATCGCCAACGCCGATCTTACCGATACGCTGCTTTACGGTTTCGACGGTCATGGCTTGCTGATCGTTTTGCGCGGCGCGTGCAGCTTGATTGCCTAGCGCGCAAACAAACAGCGTAATTAATGCAAACGACAGGCATTTTCTGAACATGTCTTTTCCCTCAACTTAAGTTTTTGAAAATCCATTGCAACGGATTTATTAGCAACAAAGAAGCCAACGCGGTCAGCTAAGGCGAACCTCCACGTTGTAAAGCATCTGAGGCAGAAGACTTTTAGCGAACAATGGAATTACGCATTAATCCGCGCGGTGTCGAGCGCAGATTTAATCCGGCAGGAGCGCAACAAACGCCGGACAGTTGAATATCTTTTCTGTCACCTTAAGCAGAAAAGAGTTCGCGCAGGCAATAGCCCCCAGCGATGTCAATCAAGCTTGACATAAACAGTCGCCGCCGCCACGATAGTTAAACATCCCCGGCTTTGCTGTGCATTCACGCTTAATGAAAATTAAAAAGCAAACTTTAATGCGCGCTACACAATATAGAATCCGTCGCTTCACTTATTTGCAGGCGGCTGCTTCAATTCCGCTCCTGTTCTTTTTCTGCCTAGGAGCAACTCACACATCCTTTGCGCAAAATCCATCACGCTCGCAAACTTCGCGCCGCGCCGCCAACGATTCATCAGTCGAGATTCCGCAAGCGATCATGCTGAACATCTTGCGCGCGGAAGACGAGCGACGTTGGGATGCTGATCTCGCAGCATTGTTTTCAAATCCAAACGCCGTTGTGCGAAGCCGCGCCGCGCTCGCCGCCGGGCGCATCGGAGATGAAGGAGCAGTCGCGCCGCTCGTCGCCTTACTGCGAAATGATGCGGATGCGAACGTGCGCGAAATGGCGGCGTTTGCGCTTGGTGAGACGGAAGCGGCGGCGGGTGCGGACGCTTTGCTCCAACTCCTCGTTCAGCCCTGCGGGAGAAATGCCGGGTTGCGCGCGCGCGCCCTCGAAAGCTTGGGCAAGATCGCTCCCGCGCTGCCGGAGGCGGAAAAGGAACGTCGGGCGCTTGTCGGCAACGCGATCCTCGCCGCATTGCGTCGTGAATTAGACTGCACGCTCACGGAAAATCGGGAGGTTGTATTGGCGGGCTTAACCGCCATCCTTCGCGCGCGTCCGGCGGACGCAGGCAAAACGATCAAGTCCTTACTCAACTCTTCGGATGCTCGCGTCCGTGCTGACACGGCGAACGCGCTCGCGCGCCTGCGTTCTAAAGACGCGAACGCCGAACTACGTTCCCGACTCGCCGATCCGGATTCAGTCGTGCGCGCAACGGCCGCCCGCGCGCTCGGCGCGTCGGAAGATAAGGATTCGTTCGATGAACTTCTGGCGCGGGCGACGGACGACGCGGATGTGAGAGTGCGCGTGAGCGCCGTCCGCGCGCTTGCGTCTTTGAAGAATGCGCGCGCCGCCGCAGCGTTGCAACGACGCGCAGACAGTTTGTTCGTCTCTTACCGTCAATCCAAAAAGACCCGGACAAGAGCCGTTGCGCATCCGGCTGAGACGAACGAATTGTTGGAATTGGCAAACACGCTCGGCGCTTTGCTCGCCAACACGGGCGACGAGCGTGCGCTTGAGTGGTTGCGCGCGCTGCGCGGAATGGAAGGGACAAGCGATCCTGAAATTGAGATCGCTTTCGCGCGCATCGCTCCTCTTCAATACTTGCGCGACCCGCTCGTTAACTCGCTTTCACGTTCGTCTCGAAGCTCAAGCGCAAAGCTTGATTGGCGTGTGGTTGCCAGCATCGCGCAAGGGCTTGGCGAACTTGCTCGGCCGTCGAATCAAACAAGTGGCAACGACAGCTTTCGCGCCGACGCGCTGCTGCGTCTGCGCTCATTGGTTGATAACGGAGCGGCGCCCGCGCTGGCGCTGCCGGATGCTTTAACTGCTTTAGCGGCGTTTAAGCCGGAGGATTTGGATACGACGCTGCGCAAGCAGCTTACTGCAAACGATTTTTATGTGCGCGCCACGGCCGCCAATCTGCTCGGTGAACTCGCCCCAAGCGAAGCGAACACAATCGCGCTCCTCGCCGCCCTGCCGCGCGCTTTGGGCGAGACCACAAATGACGCGGCGCTCGCCATCCTTGATGCGCTCGCTAAACAAAAAAGTGAGAAGGCAACTAGCGCGATCAAGACAGGTCTTGATTCAAACGATTATCTTGTGCGTCGTCGTGCGGCGAGTTTGCTGAAATCTCTTGGCGCGGGCGAATACGCATCGCGCATCGGGACGGTTAACACGCGCAACACTGTCGCAGACTATCAACTCGCCCTCGCCCGGCGCGGCAAGCTTGTGCGCGCCGTTGTTTTAACCCATAAGGGAAAGTTTACAATTGAATTGCTGCCGGATGACGCGCCGTTAACGGTTGATAACTTTATTAAGCTGGCGCGACAAAGGTTTTTCGACGCGACGACGTTTCATCGCGTCGTGCCAAACTTTGTGATTCAGGGCGGCGATCCGCGCGGCGACGGCAACGGCGGGCCTCCTTATCAAATTCGTTGCGAGATTAATCGCGTGTCTTACGCGCGCGGCGCAGTCGGCATGGCTTTGTCGGGTAAGGACACGGGCGGCTCGCAGTGGTTCGTGACGCATTCTCCGCAGCCGCACTTGGATGGCGGCTACACGGTTTTCGGGCGCGTAACGGAAGGCATGGATGTGGTTGACGGAATCGTTCGCGGCGACCGCATTCTAAGCGTTCGCATCGTTGAAGGGCGGGGCACGCCTGCGCGGGTGCGCGTAAATCAGTAAGGCAAGGTAAATTCAGTTGAGGGTAAGAAGCAGTAAACCCCGAAATCGCAGCAACCGTTTAGCCAAACGCCGCGGGCGAACGCCCGCGCGGGGATCGCTATTTGTTTTCGCCGTGATCATCCTTACTGCTTCCGGCGTTGAACTTTGCGGCGCGGCAGCGATTGATAAAGAGCGAGCGTCAGTGAGAACCGAAAAGTTTGAGACACACGCGCCAGCGCGTTATCAAGTTAATCTCAACTTAGATTTCGACGGGCGGACTTTTACGGGAACGCAAAACGTTCGCTGGATAAATCGCAGCGACCGTCCGACCTCAACGATCTATTTTCATCTTTACGCCAATCTTCGCGCGGAAGGAACTGAGCAGCAACAACAGAGGGGCGCGTCTTTGCAAACGGCGGACGCAGAAGAGCAGATGAAGAGTGAAAGCGAGCCGCGTCTTGAGATCGCCAGTGTGAGTTCGTCTTCAAGCAAGCCGCTTGTTTATTCACTCGATGAGCGCGAAACGGTTTTGCGCGTAAACTTAAATGAAGCAGTCGCCCCCAGAGAGCGGGCTGAGGTTACGATCAAATTTCGCGGTCGCGTGCCCGAAATTGATGCGGATGAAACGGGATTGTTTGCGCACATCGTGCAGGGGATTGACGCCGCGCTCAGAGATTCGCGCGAAGTAAGGCGCGCGCGTGATGTCAACTTTCGTTCGCGCGGCGTGATGCTGCTCGGCGCAGCTTATCCGGTGCTCGCCGTGCGCGATAGCGAAGGCAATTGGCAGCGCAAAGTTGAATCGAGCATCGGTGATATGGTTGCGGCTGACGTAGCCGATTACGACATAAGCGTTGAAGCTCCGGACAATGTCAGGTTGTTTACATCGGGCGAAGCGCGCGATGTTGAAAATAACGTCGGTGGAACAGTAGGGCAAACAAACACGGTGCGCCGCTTCACAGGCGAAAACATGCGCGATTTTGCTCTTATCGCCGGGCGCGACTTACAAGCGGCCGAGCAAGTCGTCTCGAACGTCACGGTGCGCTCCGTCTTCCGCCCAGAACATGAGCGCACGGGTCGGCGTGTGCTGAGTCAAGCGGCGGAAGCCGTGAGAATCTACACGGCGCGCTTCGGGGCGTTGCCTTACAAAACCGTCAGCGTTTCGGAAACTCCATTTGTAGCCGGAATCGGTTATACGGACTTCGCCGGATTGTGCCTGATTGCGAGCGCCTTCTACGTTGATTTCGATGCGCCCGCCACGGCCGCGCTTCCGCAACTCGTGCGCGAGCAGCGCGCCTCCGTCGAAGACAGTCTTGAGTGGACGACGGCGCACGTCGTCGCACATCAATGGTGGGGCGCGGCCGTGGGCAACGACCGCGAGCGCGAACCCGTGCTTGATGAAGCCCTCGCGCACTGGTCGGCGCTACTTTATTTCCGCGAACGGCATGGAGCGGTGCGCGCCGCGCAAGCCTTAGACGATCAACTGCGCGGCGTCTATATCGTTTATCGCACGTTCGGCGGCAGCGACATGACGGCGTCGCACGCGGCGCATGATTACCGTAATTCGTTTCAATATGCCGCGATCATTGCGGCGAAGGGCGCGCTGATGTTTGAGGCGCTGCGCAAACTGCTCGGCGACGAGCGTTACTCGGCGGCGTTGCGCCGCTACTACGAAGCGAACCGCTTCGAGAGCGCTGAGTTGGGCGACTTGCGCGGCGCGCTCATCGCCGAGGCACCGCTCGCGCAAAGGCGGCTTGTCACACGCACCTTCAACCGCTGGTTGACGGAGAAGCGCGGCGACGAAGACATCGCGCCGCCGAACCAACAACTCGCCCTCGCGCTCGGCATCACCACCACCAGTACTACCACCAGCGACGGAACAACAAACGCGACTGAGCGCGGGAACGCGGGCGGCAAAGAGCGCCCAAACCCCTTCTCGCGGC
>JACDAW010000324.1 GCA_013695245.1 Pyrinomonadaceae bacterium
GTTAGCTCGCCTGTTATGGTTGCGCGGCTGGCGCACTCAAGTCGTTTTACTCGGACACCTTGATGCAACGCGGGGAGACGCTCGCACCAATTTCGAGATCGTCAATCGTTTATCCGGCTCCGCTTCATCCCTCAATCGCTCTGCGAGTGTGTTGCGCTTCAACGAATGCGCGACGCTCGCAGATTGGGAAGAGTTAAATGCACTCGGAAGCGATCACGACGTGATCGTTGACGCGCTCTTCGGCACCGGGCTTAATCGCGCCCTCGAAGGCTTGTTTGCTCACGTTATCGAGAACATCAACTCTATTTGTGAAACCCGGAATGCAGCGAACCAAAGCACGCCTTTGATTCTTTCGATTGATCTTCCATCGGGACTCGATGCTGACAAAGCTCATATAATCGGCGCCAGCGTTCAAGCAGATTTGACCGTTACGTTTACCGCTCCGAAACCGGCGAATGTGCTCGCGCCCGCCTCGCGCTTTGGCGGCAAACTTGTCGTCGCAGCGGTCGGCTCACCCGCGTCGCTGGTAGAAGCGGCCGCGTCTCAACTTTTCCTCATAGAGCGTAAGGACGCCGTCGAGTGGCTACGAGAAACTCGCTACCGGCCGGGTTCTTACAAAAACACGCACGGACACGCGCTCGTTATCGCCGGTTCGCGCGGCATGACGGGCGCGGCTCTTTTGTGCAGCGCGGCTGCGATGCGCGCAGGCGCGGGACTCGTTACGCTCGCCGCACCAACTTCCGCGTTGCGTGATATTACTGCCCGCGCGATGCCGGAGATTATGACCGACGGGTTGTTGGAAACTGACTACGGGACGGTGAGCGCGCAAGCCATTGAGCAAGCAACCAAACTTCAGGAGCGCGCAAGCGTCGTCGCCATCGGGCCCGGACTCGGCTCACCGTCGAGCGAAGACGTTCGCTCGTTTGTTCTTTCAATCGTCAAACAGCGCCGCACACCCGTTGTCATTGACGCCGATGCGCTCAACGCGCTCGCGCCTTGGCCAAACGATCTACGCGGTTCTGCCACACACCCATTGATTCTCACGCCGCACGAAGGCGAGATGCGACGTTTGTTAGGTAATGAAGATGAATCAAAGGCGTTGACAACAGATCGCGTGTGTGCGGCGCGCGACTTTGCGACGAAACATGAACTTATACTTGTCCTTAAAGGTGAGCGCACACTCGTCGCCGCTCCCGACGGAAGGGTTTTCGTTAACCCGACGGGCAACGCCGGACTCGGCACGGCCGGTGCGGGCGACACGCTGACGGGCATCATCACCAGCTTCCTTGCGCAAACTTACGGCTTACTAGGCGGCGAAGCAGATTCGCTGTCGGCGGTGCTGGCGGCAGTTTACGTTGGCGGCATGGCGGGCGACATCTGTGCGCGCGAACGCGGAATGCGCACGATGCTTGCTTCCGACATTCGTGAATCTTTAAGCGACGCGATTCGTCAACTCGATCCGTCGGGAGAAGCGCCGTGACTTCTGACACTCCGCTCACTTTGTCCGGCGCTGCCAACCGCGATGAATGGTTAGCGCGCTCTCCCGAAGAGACATTCAATTACGGACGCTCTTTCGGCGCGCGACTCAAAGGCGGCGAAATCATTTTACTTGAAGGAGGGCTTGGCGCGGGCAAAACAACTTTTACGAAAGGTGTAGCGAGCGCATTAAGCATCCCGACAAATGATGTAACTAGCCCGTCGTTCACGCTTGTAAACAACTATCAAGGACGCTTAAGCGTTTACCATCTCGATCTCTACCGCTTGGAAGAAGGCTACGGAGCCGCGCACGCCGTGGATATTGAAGAGTTGCTTTCAGAGGAGGAGGCGGTGATCATCATCGAATGGGCGGAGCGGATGGGCGATTACCCGCTGCCTGCTCCCGTCTGGCGCGTCCTGATAGAAGGCGACGGTGAAGATGCGCGGCGCATCACAATCAACCAAATCAAACGGTAGAAGAGATCGTCTTTATCGCTCGCGCGAACCGCTTCGCTGCTCACAATAAAGCCGCTCGTGCTAAACTACACTCCAGTTAACACTTGTAAGGAGAAATAACTTATGCAGTATCCAGAAATAATGATCCGTCCGATGCGCGAAGAACTCGCGCGGCTTGGATTTGAGGAAACTAAACAGCCGGAGCAAGTCGTCGGTGCGCTTGAAAACTCCGACGGAACGGTGATGGTGGTCGTCAATTCGATCTGCGGCTGCGCGGCCGGTAAAGCGCGACCGGGCATCGCGCTCGCGTTGCAAAATAACGAGGCGCGACCCGAACGGCTGATCACCGTTTTCGCCGGAGCGGACGTTGAGGCAACCGAGAAAGCCCGCAGCTACTTCACCGGCTACCGCCCGTCTTCGCCATCAATCGCGCTGATGAAAAACGGCAAGCCAGTTTACATGATGGAGCGCCACCAGATCGAAGGGCGCACCGCGACTCAGATCGCCAGCGAACTAAGTCAGGCATTCGATCAATTCTGCTCAACAGCAAATAATTAAACGCAAAGAATTCAGGAGTCAGAAGTCAGGAGACAAAATAAAAGCAGCATGTTCTTATTCTGTCTCCTGACTTCTGACTCCTGACTCCCTCTTCTTTCATGCCTTCGCTTTCGCTCACAACACCAATTGTCGAGCTTTCGCAATACGGAATACCGCGCTTCGGACTCGCCTCCGCAAAGCGACTCGCAGCGGCGCTCGCCATCCTTTGGGGCAAGCCGGATGCGACTGATGCGACCGTCGAAGATTTACTAAACTACCTTCCGATGCGCTACGAAGATCGCTCGAATCTGGCGCGCATCAGCGACATCCAAGACGGCATGGAAGTCTCGCTCGAACTCAATGTGCGCGTTGCCGGAGGCTTTCAAGTCGGCAAGAATCGCGGGCCAAAGCAACCGCCGCTGTTCATCTTTGAGATCACGGCGAACGATGCGGAACGCACGGGTAAGCCCGTCGTCGTCTGGTGGTTCGTCTCTGGTCGCCAAGCGATGCGCATCGTCGCTTACAACCGTCAAAAGTTTCAGCGCGGCACGCGCTTTATCGCTTACGGCAAATGGGAGTGGGACGCGCGGCGCAACACCTTTGCTTTGCGGCTCAACAAGCCGGATGAATTGGAGATGCTTCCCGGCACATGGACGCCGCCCGAACACGCGCTACTGCGTTTGGCTGAAGAAGACGCGGCAGCAGATGAAAGCGCGGCGACTGAAACGCTCGAAGCAAACGGCGATGAAGTTGAAAGCGATACGGACGAAGAGACGGATGATCCCTTGCTGGCCGCGATTCACGTCGGACGCCGCGTGCCCGTCTATCGCAAACTCGGCGAGTTTCGCACAAAGCGTCTGCGCGAGATCATGCACCACGTTCTTGCCAATCTTGATGATCAATTCGTCGAAGAGACGCTGCCCCCTGAATTGATCGCACGCCAGAATTTGATCAATCGCGCTGAAGCATTACGGCGCATCCATTTTCCAACTGAAGACGCGCCGCTCAAGCTGTATGAAACGGCGCGCAGCCCCGCGCACTTGCGCTTGATTTTCGAGGAGTTTTTCTGGGTCGCCTTCGCCATCGCCCTTCGCCGCGATGCGCGCGTCAAAGAACCGAAGGGCGCAGTGATTGAAATCAACGAGCGTGTGCGCGCAATGATGAACTCCATCCTTCCCTTCACTCTGACGGGCGCGCAGGAACGCGCCGTGCGCCGCATCCTCGACGATATGCAATCCGATGCGCCGATGAACCGTTTGCTGCAAGGCGATGTCGGAAGCGGCAAAAC
>JACDAW010000325.1 GCA_013695245.1 Pyrinomonadaceae bacterium
CACTTGATGAACTCCCCGTTATGCCACACGTCGGCGGCAATTCGCGGCGTCTTCACGTCTTTCGGTGCGTCTTTTGAAAACATCTTTTAGTTTCTCCTTGCGAAATCTATTTTAACAAAGGGCGACCCGCTCCGGCACTAAATTTTGAACGAACGAAAAGAGTTTTGCGCCCGTGTAAATCACCGTGTCGGAATAAGGCACAATAGCTTAAACGAACCGCGCTTGGCAAGACAGCGACTTGCTTCTCGTTCAAAAGGCGACTTACCATAATGCGAGTTCTCCACATTTTAAATTAAAGTTCGATTGCCGCCATTAATTTAGTAAATGACCGCACAGGCACGACGAAAAAGTTTCGCGCTGAAATTCTTGAAAATACTGTGTGCCCTTTGCTGTCTGGCAGCGCCGCTCGCGCTCAAAGGTTGTCGCATGACTGAAAACACGAACGCTCCATCGTCCTCCGATTCAATTACTCAAAACGATCAATCGAAAATGAATCCGCAAACAACTCCCGCCCCGCCCAATCGCTTCATCACGATTGACATGCACGCCGACACCACGCAACGCCTCGTGGATGAAAACATCGATCTCAACTCGCGGCTTCCCAACGGGCACTTGGACGCCGTGAGGATGCGCGAAGGGCGACTCGATGCGCAATTCTTCGCCGTCTGGGTTGAGCCACAGTTTTACGGCACGGGCGGCGCGCAGGCAGTTGAGCGCGCCGACAAACAGATCGCTGCCGTGCGCAGCTTAGCCGAACGCCACCCGGAAACGTGGATGCTCGCAACTTCGGCGGAAGACGTGCGCCGCGCCGCCGCAGAAGGAAAACTCGCCGCCTTGATTGGCGTGGAAGGCGGTTACGCGATTGATGAAAAAATAGAATCAATCGAGAGATACTATCGCGCGGGCGTGCGCTACATGTCAGCGACGTGGAGCGTGAGTCTTAGTTGGGCAGGATCATCGGGCGACGCCGTCGGGCAAACGCGCGGCTTAAACGATTTTGGTCGCGCCGTTATCCGCGAGATGAATCGGCTCGGCATGATCGTTGACGTGTCGCACGTTTCAGATAAAACCTTCTGGGACATTATCAACACTTCAACCAAGCCCGTCATCGCCACCCACTCTGGCGCGCGTGCGATCACAAACCACTCGCGCAATTTAGACGACGAGCAACTGCGCGCCCTCGCCCGCACGAATGGTGTGGCCTGTGTCGTCTTTTACCCCGCGTTTATCGAACCCGGCTGGGATGAGAAGAAGTCGCAAGTTGATCGGGAGATCGCCCCCCTGCTTGATGAAGCATCACGAAACGCGCCGGGCAATCCTTCGCAGAAACGCATGGCGCGCGACCGCGTGCGCGAACGAGAATTCCTGCGTCGCTTGCCGCCTGTCTCGGTCGCGCGCGTCGCCGATCACATTGATCACATCGTCCGCGTCGCAGGTATTGATGCGGTCGGCTTAGGCTCTGACTTCGATGGCATTCAAGCCGTGCCGCGCGATCTCGCATCCGTCGCGGACTACCCGAACCTCGCAGCAGAACTGCGCAAGCGCGGTTACAACGAAGCGGACATCGCCAAGATTTTCGGCGGCAACATGCTGCGCGTGATGGAAGAAACACAGAGCAGGTAGGAAATATGACTTATCAAATTATTTAATTGTGCTTATGTTGCATCATCCCGCACTTGAGTATGAACATCCGTACCGATGGCGCACTTTGCTAAGAGTGTTATTGCCGCGCCCTTTTTGCTGGTGGCTATCTAATAGGCAAAGATTGCGAATCTGCCAGAGCAGAACATCACTGGTACAATCAGGACGACGAGAACAGTGCTTGTTACCACTGTAAAGTAACTCGTAAACAGGTAACAGGGTTCTTAGATCAAGAGGGCAATGAATAAGTCTGAAAATCGTCGTCCGCGCATCGGCTTCCATGCGCCGGTTGCAGGAGGATTGCATAAAGCATTACTTAAATCGCGCGAAATGAATTGCGACGCGGTGCAAATCTTTTCGCGCAACCCGCGAGGCTGGACGGCACGACCTCTCGCGGATGAGGAGATCGAGCAATTTAAAATTGTTCGCGCGGAAACGAGGATTTCTCCCGTCGCTGTTCATTGCAACTACCTTGTTAATCTCGCCTCCGCCGATAATGAGATACGCGAGAAGTCAATCAAGTCCTTTCGTGAAGAAATTGAGCGAGGAATAATCTTGGGAGCAGATTACCTCGTCGTCCATCCGGGTAGCGCGAAGGGCGCATGTGAAACTGATGGCGTGCGAACGTGCGCGGAGAGTTTGAAAATTGCTTGCGCTGATCTTGATCTCGATTCTCTCCGCATTCTGATCGAAAACACAGCGGGGCAGGGCGAGTGCATCGGCTATCGTTTCGAGCATCTGCGCGACGTTATCGCCGCGTATCCCGAATTAAACTTGGGCGTCTGCTTCGACACCGCGCACGCCTTCGCCGCCGGATACGATCTGCGCTATGAAGACGGCTTCGCCGCGACGCTTGAAGCTCTCGAAAGCAACGTCGGATTGAAAAACATTTCCGTCGTCCACTTCAACGATTCAAAGGCGCCTTACAATTCGCGCGTTGATCGGCATTGGCACATCGGGATGGGCGAGATCGGCGCGGAAGCCATGCGGCGGGTAGCGCGTTCGCCGGAACTTGCGCACGCCGCTTTTCTGCTTGAGACGCCACAGGATGAAAAAGGCGACGATGAGCGAAACATCGAGGCGCTGCGATCTTTCTTAACATGAAAGATTAATAAAGTGTGAGTAATTCGACAGCGCAGTGCTCCTTAGGCTAATATAGTCATACTCTTGAAGGAAAAGAATTTCTCGATATGACTTGTTTATATCTGCCATTCCGTCTCTACCTTACGTCGCCGCTCGGCAACGGCGCGCAGTTGTAGCGCGACCCTCTTGTTGAAGCGGCGGTAAATTTACTCGATTAACTAAAAGCGATTAATTTAACGAATCACGTTGAAGGAAACGTGCGAGCTTTAGCGCGTGCGTGATGTAAAAGTGTAAACTCTTTCGACGAAAATCTTGCGGGGGACACGATGGACGAAAAATATTATCCAGAGAAGATCGAAGAGAAGTGGCAGAAGTTTTGGGAAGAGACGCGCGCGTTTGAGGTTGAGGCAGATTCAAAACGCCAGAAGTTTTATTGCCTTGAGATGCTGCCGTATCCATCGGGATTTCTACATATGGGGCATGTGCGTAACTACTCAATCGGCGACGCGCTCGCGTGGTACAAGCGTCTGCGTGGTTTCAATGTGTTGCACCCGATTGGCTGGGATTCGTTCGGGCAACCGGCGGAGCAGGCGGCGATCAAACGCAATGTGAACCCGCGTGAGTGGACGGAAGAAAACATCACGCAGATGCGCAGGCAGTTTAAGCGCCTAGGCATCAGCTACGATTGGCGCAGAGAGGTCGCGGCGCACCGCCCTGAGTATTACAAGTGGGATCAGTGGTTCTTCTTAAAGATGTACGAGCGCGGGCTGGTTTATCGTCGCATGTCGCCGGTCAACTGGTGTCCGAATGAGAAAACGGTTTTGTCGAACGAGCAATCGTCGGGCGGCGTGTGCTGGCGGTGCGGCTGGGCGGTCGAGAAGAAGGATTTAGAACAGTGGTTCGTGCGCACCACGCAGTATGCCGAAGAGCTGATCGCTGACATGGCTGAACTCGAAGCGGGATGGCCGGAGCGTGTGCTGACGATGCAGCGCAATTGGATCGCGCGCAGCACGGGCGCGTTCGTTGATTTCCCCGTTAAGGATTCGACCGAGAAGATTCGCGTCTTCACGACGCGCATTGACACGATCTACGGCGCGAACGCCATCGTGCTTGCGCCGGAACATCCGTCGCTCGCAAAATTGCTGGAAGGCTCGACGCTGCAAGCCGACATCACGCGCTTCGCCGCGCGGGTGCGCGAAGGGCGCGCGACGCTCAAGCCCGACGAAGAAGTTGAGAAGGAAGGCATGAACACCGGACTCTTTGCGACGAATCCGTTTAGCGGCGAGCAGTTGCCCGTGTGGGTCGCAAACTATGTGTTGATGGATTACGGCGCAGGCGCAGTGATGTCTGTCCCGGCGCACGACGAGCGCGATTTCGAGTTTGCGCAGAAATACACGTTGCCGATCAAGCAGGTGATCGTGCCCGTCACACATGACAAGGAGCCGAGCGGTTTTGAACCGCAGTTGAGCGAAGACGTTTCAACTGAGATGTTGAATGCGATGACGGATTACGGGATGCTCGTCAACTCCGGCGAGTGGAGCGCGCGGCTTTCGCAAGATGCGATCACGGAAATGTCGGCTCACGCTGAAAAGATGAATTTCGGCGGCGCGGCGGTGACATATCGTTTGCGCGACTGGGGAATCTCGCGGCAGCGTTTCTGGGGCGCGCCGATTCCGATGGTTTACTGCGAGACTTGCGGCATCGTGCCTATTGCCGAAAAAGATTTGCCCGTCGAGTTGCCCGCAAGCGCCGAGTTTACGGGCACGGGCGAATCGCCACTGGCGGGTGTCGTTGAGTTCGTCACGACGACGTGTCCGAAGTGTAGTCGTCCTGCGAGACGCGACACGGATACGATGGACACGTTCGTTGATTCGTCGTGGTATTTCTTCCGCTACTGCGATCCGCAGAACGCGGACGCGCCTTTCGACAAAGAGAAAGCGAAGTATTGGACGCCCGTGGATCAATACATCGGTGGCATCGAGCACGCCGTGATGCACCTGCTCTACACGCGCTTCTGGACGAAGATGATGCGCGACATCGGATTGGTTTCCTTTGGCGAACCCGTCAAGAACCTGCTGACGCAAGGGATGGTCGTGGCTGAAACTTTTTATCGTGAGGATGAAGGCAAAAGAGTTTACTTCAACCCGGCCGATGTGCGCGTTGAGCGCGATGCGAAGGGAAGAATCACGAGCGCGGTGCTCATTAGCGATAACAGGGCGGTTACGGTAGGCGACATCGAGAAGATGTCGAAGTCAACCAACAATGGCGTTGACCCGAACGAGATGATTGACGCTTATGGCGCAGATGCCGTGCGCGTGTTCACGCTCTTCGCCGCGCCGCCTGAAAACGAATTGCGCTGGTCTGAGGCGGGTATTGACGGGGCGGTGCGTTTCCTGCGGCGCGTCTATTCGATGATCTGGAAGTGGGCGGATGTTTTGGCGAACGATTCATTGGGCGGCACTCCGCAGATCAACGAAACAGTGCTGCGGAACTTGCCGGAACTGCGGCGCTTGCGGCAGATGACGCATCGCACCATCGCGCGCGTGACGACCGATTTCGAGCGTCTGCATTTCAACACGTCGGTTGCGGCATTGATGGAATTGATGAACGCCGTCGGCGATTTCGATGCGCTGCAAAGAGAAGTTACGGAAGCTCCGCCGGAATATCATGCGACGGCGCGATTCGTGATGCGCGAAGCGTTAGAAGCTTTGGTTATCATGCTTGCGCCGTTTGCGCCGCACGCGGCGGAAGAGATGTGGGCGGGCTTGGGTCACACGGGCGGAATCTTGCGAGACGCGGAAACTCAAGCGCGGTGGCCGCAAGCCGATGCGGTGTTGGCGCGCAAGGAAGAACTTGAGATTCCGGTGCAGGTGAACGGCAAACTGCGCGGGCGTTTGCGCGTCGCGGCTGAAACGGGCGAGGAAGATTTGCGGCAGGCAGCGCTGGCAGACGAACGTGTGCGCGGCTTCATCGAAGGGCGCGACGTTGTGAAAGTGATCGTCGTGCCGCAGCGTCTCGTTAATATCGTTGTGAGCTGAAAGGCGAAATTCAGGCAACGAGAGTTAACGTGAAAACGCTTTGCGCGGAAGATTGCAATCGAGTTGTTGGTGATTCACTTTCCCGCAAATGTCCAAATCGCGGCTTCAAGTTTGTCGAGCGTAAAGTAGATGGCTGCGGGCGCAAGGCGCAGAGCATACTTGCGGAGATCGCTACATTCATACAAAACAGTGAGCAGCATCAAACGTGCGCGCAAATCCAAATCAAGTTGCGCTTCACTATAGCCGTAAGCGAGCAGAAGCGCTCTTTGCAGTTCGCGGTCTCCCTGCACCATCAGCACGCCCGGCGCGACAAACTCGTATTCGTGAAAACCGCAAAGTGAATCCGCGAAATCGAACAAGCCTGTAATTTGCCAACGCGCACCTTGCTGAGTAAGCAAGACGTTAAGAGGATGAACGTCCGCGTGTAGCAACACCTGCGCAAATTTTGTCGGTAGTAATTGGCGTCGCGCGCTAATGTAAGAGGGAAGACTATCCAGCCATTCGGGATTCGCGCCGCAAGCTCGCTGTCGCTTGACGCACGTTAGCGCTTGTTGTTCGATGAATCCGTGCCAATCACGATTAAGGGCGGATTGTGAAAGCGGATCAGCAGCATAGGTGTGCAAGCTTTTCAACGCGACACCGAGATGCGAAACGATCTCAATACGCTCGCGCGCCGACACACTTGACCACGCTTCTCTCATGGGGACGCCCGCAAGTTGCGTCATGATGAGGTAATCCCAATCTTCAAATGTTCCTGCGTGTAGAATCTTCGGCGTCTCTATCCCAAGTATTCCGTTAGCGAATTCAAGCCCCGCCTTCTCGCGCGCATAGCCTTCACGAAACGGCATGTAGATTTTGATCACAAACCGCTCGTCAACAAAGAAGATGATGCTTTCACCCTGCGGTGCGCGGCCTAAACTCAAAGGGAAAATATTATGCCGGGCGCAAATCTCTGTGCCGAGCTGCAGCCACACGTCGTCGTGGAAATGACGCTCGTAATCGGCGGAGTCAGCGATGACCGGAAGTTTTAAACGCATCGTCGCTCACGCTCGCCGGATAACTATTCTTCGAGCCGTTCAACTTCCACATCTGAGCGGCGCAACGTATCGCGCACAGTCTCTGTTCGTTCGCGCACGTCTCTGTTGACCTCAACTTCTTCCACGACACGCGCGCGCTTTTCGACGACGGGCATTTGAGATGATTCTGGGATTTCGATTGTGCCTTCGCTGAAAGCGTGGAGCGGAGTGGGCGGACGATTAGCGGCGAGCACGGTTTCGTCTTCGATGAATGGCGCGAGGTGTCCGCGCGCTAAACTTTCAAGGCTGTCAGCGCCAAGCTTTGGCGTATCATCAGGCACGACAATGCGCTCGGCGTCGTTTGAGAGAGCTTGTCCGGCTGAGGCGGGGATGAACAGCGCGCGCCCCAAGAGTTTATCGAGAAGGGATTCGCGCACTTCATAGAAGAGCAGATGCGGGGCGAAAGCGTAAAGGTAAATGTTTGCCACTTGACCGAGTAGCGTGCCGCTTTCGGTGACGATGCGCGCCCCGGCAATGTTCTTTTTGGCAAGCGGCACGCCGGTTAAATGCGTGTTCTCCAGCGAAAGCACGGAGTCGTCCGTGTTGACCATCACGGCGTCCGCGCCGAAGCTGTAAATCTCGCGCCCCTCGACAACGCGCAGCGTTTCGTCCACACCGCGCGCCGCTAAACCCAGCAGCAAGCCTTTTACCGGATCGACGATCAGATCATAAACGTTTCCGAGTTTGTTGCCCGTCGCACGCGAAAGAATCGTCATGCCGACTAAACTGTCAATCGAGCGAAGATTATCAACCGTTGCCATG
>JACDAW010000114.1 GCA_013695245.1 Pyrinomonadaceae bacterium
GAACGGAAGATCGCGCCGTCCGCCCTACGTGTTTTGCTCGAATATGATTGGCCGGGAAACGTCCGCGAGTTGCGCAACGCCATTGAGCGCGCGATGGTGCTTTCAGAAACTGAAGAACTAACTTCTCGCGATCTGCCTGCGGAGATCATCGCCAAGTCAGACAAACCTGTAAGTCAAACTTCACGTTCCTTAGATTCTAACCACTCAAACGCGGTGACGCTCGACGTTCCGTTTACAGAAGACTTTCGCAACGACCGGCGTGAGTTTGAGCGTCGCTACATCGCGCGGTGTCTGGACGAGTCGAACGGCAACGTCACGCGCGCCGCCTCCGTGCTCGGAATGCATCGTCAATCGTTGCAACACAAGCTCCGCGAACTCGGACTCACGCGCCGCTACATCTCACTCGACGCGCAGGAAAAATCTGACACCTGAAAGATAAACAACTTCTTCTAAAGAGACCGAGAGACCGCAGTGATGAATCTTCATCACTCAAGTCTGACGAAGCGGGAAATTTTTAGATGGCATGTTGATTGCCGTTTACCTCATCGGGAAAGATTTTAGTTGAGAGCGGCCGTATTCGTGAAGATTCTCGTGAAGTTAAGCTTAATTTTATTCGTCGTTGTTGCACTGCTTGTTGCTCCGCACACATTTCTCGTCGCGCCTGTTTCAGCTCAAAGAGAAGCAGCGCAGGCAGACGGGCGGCGGCATTTGATTTTGTGCGTTGACGGTGTGGGCTTTTCAATGATCGAGGAGATGCGGCGCGAAGGGCATTTCAAAATCTTTAACCAACCCTCGCGCATGATCGCGCCGTTTCCGACTTTAACGAACGTATCAATGACCGAGATTCTGCGCCCCGCTGGAGCGGATGAGACGACGGGATATGAAGATAGTTTTTACGATACGGGTAAAAATCGTTTGCGTGGCGGCTTGTTAGATCGCTTCAACGACAGAAGTTTCATTCACGGCACGTTTCGTGAGTTGTTCGATTACCACCCGTCGGCGCTCAAAAGCGGTTTGGGTTATGCGGCTCCGCCCGCCAGCACTTACATTGAAGCCCTAAGCGATCTCTTGCGTCTGCGGCAGAAATTTAACAACTCGAAAGAGCCAACATACTTTGCTTACACCGGAGCGTCAGATTCGCTCGCGCACGTGGGCGGCGCGCGTCTGGTGCGTTCATTTCTCGCACGTCTCGATGATACGCTCGGCCGTATCATCCGTGACGGAGCGTGGCAGATTGATGTTACCGTCTTCTCCGATCACGGAAACCACTTTAGGAAATATCGCCGCGCTGAACTGAAGCACGCTTTAGAGAGAGCAAACTTCCGACTCGAACCTGAATTAAGGAACGAGCGCAGCGTCGTGTTGCCGCAATTCGGTCTCGTCGGATGCGCGGTGTTGTTCACACGCGAAACAAACGAACCGGCGCTTGCCGCAAGTTTAATCAACGTGCGCGGAGTTGATTTCGCGGCGTATGAGAAAAGCGGCATTGTCTATGTCGTTAATAGAAAGGGCGAAGCGCGCATCGAAGAGCGAGACGCGCGCCTGCGATACGTCGCGGAGCGTGGCGATCCGCTTGAATTGAGTTCAGTAATTGAGCAATTGAAAGCGAACCGGAAAGCTGATACGGACGGCTTTGCGACTGGTGAAGATTGGTTTGAAGCGACGCAAAACAATCCGCGAATAGACGCCGTCAGGCGCATCTACGAGGGCTTGACGGCGCATGTGCGCAATCGCGCGAACGTGATCGTGAATCTCGAAGACGGTTACTATACCGGAAGCCGAACGCTCGACGTTTTCACGTTTCTGCAAGCCACACACGGAAACATCGGGCAAGAACAAAGCTCCGGGTTCGTCATGAGCACGAAAGAAAATCTACCGTCATCTATCCGCGCCGCCGATCTCTGGCGCATAATCGGCTCGCCGCGCCTACATAAATCTTTAACAGAAGCGCATCAGCGCGATTAAAGTCTAACGCTGGGCTTTACCTGCCGCTTAGCGAACAGCCTTCAATATAATTTCAGAGAACAACGATGAAAGGAATACTATCGCGGGGTCGAGTTGAATGATTTGTTAGGCTGCGCCGGATTACTTAACTTCTTTAAGGAAATCCGCGACTTCAATGTCCGCATCACGGAGCGCACCCTTTAACGTGTAACGATCAACTTCATCATGGAAGGGGAAAACAATCACTCTTCCATCCTCATGTTTCATTTTTATGTGGCTGCCTTTCCGGTGGACTTCGACAAAACCTAAGCGCGTCAATGCGGCTAAGACTTGCCGCCCTGAAAGCAAAGGTAACTTCATACTGTTAGCTCAACTAGCTCTTGATCTTCGGAGAGTTCGGTAGCTTCGGATTCTAAATACAAATCAATTGCTTCGCGGATATTTTCGAGAGCTTCCTCTTTGGTTTTACCCTGTGACCAACAACTTTTGAGGGATGGAACGTGAGCCACGAAATAACCATCTTCGCCCGGTTCGACTATTACTTTGATGTTCATAATCACTCCACGTAAATTGAACTTCAATTCTTGTTGAAGATTAGTGGGTTTTAGCAGAACGGTCAACTAGCAGCCCAACTCCCGAATTAATCGTGCGCGACGAACCATGATAACCAACAGAGTCTCGCGGATGAAAGCCGCGCTGTTCGCGCTCCGGTTGAATGAGTTGTTAGGCGGCGTCCTTGAGATAATCATAGTATTTCATTACGTATTCGTTTGACCGATTGATTCGATTCTCGACTTCATTCCAATAATTACCAATGCCGACCTTTTTGACCAGCCTCGCATATTGTTTATATTCATGCGGCACATTCCCCTCAATTAACATTGCCACTAAGCGCCGCCTGGTTCTTTCTGCTTCTTCAGTCGAGAGTTCGCTACGCCTCAATGCCCTCGCCGTGTTCGATTTCAGAATCTTACCAAAGGTGAACTTACGATCTTCTTCAATAAATTCGACCCCGATACGCCTACAAGCCGCATCGCCATGTTCAATCCCGGCAATAACTTTATTCATGACCGGATATATCCATTTAACGTTACCTTCCACATGCTCAACGGGTGACAAATCAATTGGGTTAAGCACATTCAGTTCACGACAATACTGTAAATACCTACGAATGATTTCATCCTTCGACCATTTACCTTCACCATTATAATCGCGTATTTCCATAAACAATTCGACGCCTAACTACTGATTAGGAAGCATCATACCTGATAATACGACACAAAAGGTGTGTTATCGAGCATCATGCGTGGTAATACACCTAACTAGGCGTATTACCACGTTGCTTGCTATCTAATGCCGCCTTACGATTTTGGAACGATAAACGGTCTCATCGAAGAAGCGAGTGCCCGTTTGCGCTCTTTACAAATCTGCGGGTAAACTTAATTGTCTCAATCTGAATGCGATTCATCATCCGAGTTTAAAATGAAAGCACGCATTGATGCGATCTTGCATCGAGAACAAGCCGAGTATCTTGACACGCTATTGCCTGCGGGCGATGATTTGCTTGCGGAGATGGAAAAGTATGCGTCCGAACATAAAACGCCGATTGCCGATAGGGAAGTCGCGCTGTTTTTAGAGATCACGGCGAGGTCAATGGGGGCGCGGCGGGTTTTGGAGATCGGGATGGCTATCGGCTACTCGGTCATCCATCTCGCCAGAGGCATGAGCGACGACTCTCAGATCGTTACTATCGAACCTGCGGATGAGATGATCCGTGCTGCCGAGAAGTTTATCGAAACTGCGGGCTATACGGAACGGGTTCGCATCGAACGCGGGCGCGCGCTCGACGTGCTGCCGCGCCTCGACGGAACGTTTGATCTTGTTTTTATTGATGCCCTAAAAGAAGAGTATGGCGATTACCTTGAACTTGCGTTGCCGCTGCTGCGCGCGGGCGGGGTTGTGATCGTGGACAATTTGCTGTGGGGCGGGCAAGTGGCAACCGTCGCGCGGAATGAAAAGCAGAAAAACTCGACCGAAGCTCTGCGCAAATTCAACCGGCGATTCGTTAATCACCCGCAACTGCGTGCTGTCGTATTGCCTGTCGGCGACGGTCTCGGATACGGCATCAAACTCTGACCGCAAAAAACTACAGCAGCACATCGCGTAGTCTCTTCATCTCGTAGCTTCTGACTATTAACCTGAATTGTTTTCAATGATCGTTTCCAACAGCGAAACAGGGCGCGCGCGCGCCGTCAAAGAGATCGCTCAAGGCAACCTCGTCGCTTTCCGCACCGATACGTTTTACGGTCTCGGCGTTAATCCTTTCAACGCGGTCGGGCTTAGCAAACTTGCCTTGATAAAGCAGCGAGAACACAAACCCGTGCTGGTTCTTGTCAGCGAGGTTTCGCAGGTCGAGCGTTTCTTCAATCGCCGCACGAAAGTGTTTGAAGCATTGAGCGCCCGGTTCTGGCCCGGAGCTTTAACGATTGTCGAAGAGGCGCAGATGAGTTTATCGGAAGAGCTAACGGCTGGCACGAAAACTATCGGCGTGCGTTTGCCTGAAAGGGAAGCGGTGAGAGAATTTGTGAGTTTATGCGGCGGCGCGCTGACCGCGACGAGCGCGAACGCGACGGGAAAAGCTCCCGCGCGCACGGCGACAGAAGCAGCGAATTATTTTCCGTCCATTATGGTTTTAGACGGCGGCGAGGCGCAGAGCAACAAGCCTTCGAGCGTCTTAGATATAAGCAGCGCGCCATCTGTGCGTCTCATCCGTGAAGGTGCGCTCACGTTCACAGAACTACAGAAAGCTTTGCGTGATGTCGGCATAGAATTATTAGCGAACGATCAGAGCGCAACGCCAAATCATCACAGATAAATTTGATCGATCTTAGAAAACGAATTATTTGTTTTCAATCGTTAGCCTACGGATGAATCGCCAATCGCCGCTCGGATCGACTTCGATTTGGCCGATGCTCTTACGGGCGATAATCATGTTTGCCGGATACCAAAGGGGAAGCATCGGCATGTCGCGCGTGATGATTGACTGCGCTTCAGTGTAAAGCGCGCGCGCGCGTTCGCGGTCTGTGGTGGTCGTCGCCTCTCCGAGAATGCGATCAATGTCGGGGTTCTTATATTTCGTGCGGTTGAATCGTGTCTCGGTAAACAGATCGCGCAAAAAGATCGGGTCTTGATTGCCGCCAACCCAGCTTCCGGCGGAGAGTTGATACTGCCCGCGCTGTTGCGCTTCGAGCAAAGCCTGCAACTCCATCGTCACGATGTCAACCGGCACGCCGATCTGTTTGACGGCATTCTGAATAACGCTTGAATAGCGGCTGATCGCCACGCTGCTGCCTAAAATCCTAAACTCTAAGGAACGCGGGAAACGCATCTGCGGGCCGTCGCCGTCCGGGTCGCGGAAGCCCGCTTCGTCGAGTAATCTTTTCGCCGCTTCCGGGTCGTAAGGGATTTTGTCTTTATCCGAGTAAGCCCACGAAGTTTGCGGCAAAATGGAATGCGCAACTTGCGCTTGTCCGAGCAGCAGATCGCGCACGATGCCTTCGCGGTCAATCGCCATCGCAATCGCGCGGCGCACGCGCGCGTCCTTTAGCGGATCAACTTGAGTGTTAAAGGAAAGGTAAGCGACGTTGGCGCCGGGAAATTGTTTGACTTGCAGGTTGGCGTCAGTCTTTAAAGAGTTGTAAGCGTCGGGCGTGAAGTTAGTAACGTTCGGCGCGAGATCGACGCGCCCGCTCCGCAGTTCAGCTTGCAGAGTGTTTGCATCGAGAATCACACGCACGCGCAAACGTTTAATTTGCGGCGCGCCTTCCCAATAATTTTCATTTGCTTCCAAGTCGTAAACTTGCTGCGATTCATCTTTACGCACAAAGCGAAACGGCCCCGATCCGAGCGGCGCGCTTTCCAGATTGGCGGCGCTGCCCGGCGGAATAATCGGAATGGCGACGAGGTTGGCGAGAAGCTCTGTCCACGGTTTGTTAAGACGCATCACGACGGTGCGCGCGTCGGGAGTTTCGACGGCTTGAATGTGATTCTGTTTGCTCGCGCCCGTGCCTTCCATGAACGAGGCTGCTTTACTCGCGTCAGATGCAAATAGCGTGTCGAAAGTGTATTTAACATCTGAAGACGTGAGCGGCCGCCCGTCGTGGAATTTAACTCCGTCTCGAAGAGTGAACGTGTAGCTCAGATTGTCGGCCGAAGGTTGAATATCGGAAGCGAGTTCGCCGATATACTCGAATCGCTCGTTCTTCTTAATGAGCGTATTAAACATAAGTTGCTGCATCCGGTAGCTCGCCGCGTTGCTGCCGCGAAACGGATCGAGCGTCGGCGCAGTGTCGAGCGCAACGGTAAACGTATTCTCTCTGCGACTACAAGCTATGAAGCCGGAGACAACTAGAAGCAGCGTGATAAAAGTCAGCGTGAGCCGAAAGGTTCTCTTCAAATTTTGCCTCCGTAGGTGTAGTTGAGTTTGCGATTGAGTTCGGAAGTTTCCTCCGACAGTTGGTGCAGGGCGTCTGCGTCGAAAGGAAGCGGCGGTTGTGCCAAGCTTTTGTATGCAGCAATGCGTTCGAGTGACATGTTAATGCGCTCTTCGGAGAGCGAACCGTCGCGCGCCGCTTTGAGCAGCGCATCGCGCCCGCGTCGGATCATGTCGGGACGCGCGCAAATAAGCAGCATGTCTTCGCCCGCGTGGATGGCGCGCTCAACCGTGTCTTCGATCTCGTAGTGTTTCGCAATCGCTCCCATTTCCAAGTCGTCGGTGAGAACGAGTCCTTTGTAACCGAGTTCTTCGCGCAGTAGCGTGGTGACAATGTGCTCGTTGATCGAAGCAGGAATGAGACGCCCGCCCGCGACGCCGCGCCGAATATCAATGTTCGGGAAACCGCCGTGGCTGATCATCACGGCGCGCACCATGTTGTCTTCGCGCCCGAAGAGTTCGATGTAAGGCGCGAGGTCTTGCGCGAGCAAATCGTCGTGCGAAAGGTGAATGATGGGTATCTCTTCGTGCGAATCAACTTCGCCTGAACCGATGCCGGGAAAATGTTTGCAGCAACCGAGACAGCCTGTGCGGTGTAAGCCCCGCATATAGACGGTCGTGTAACCTAAAACTTCGCCGGGCGAGCGACCGAAGGAGCGCGAGTAAAGGCCGTTTGAGAGAAGATCGCGGTCTTCGGTCATGATTGACATGACGGGCGCAAAAGTCATATTGAAGCCGAGAATGCGCAGCGTTTCGCCGGTGATGCGACCGAGCGAGCGAGCGCCCGCAAGGTCGCCGTGTTGACGAATCGTGCGCGCGGCGGGCATTGGCGTGCAGATCTTTCGCAAGCGATCCACTAATCCGCCCTCTTGATCAATTCCGAAAAGCGGTTCGACGGGCACGATCTCGCGCACGCTATCGAGCAGATTACGCACCTGTTTCGGCGCGACGACGTTGCGCCCGAAGATGATCACGCCACCGGGCATCACGTAGCGAATCAATTCTTGCGTGTCGGCGTCAAACTCCGTGCCGGGCAGTCCGATGAAGAGAAGTTGTCCGATTTTCTGTTCGAGCGGAAGGTCAAAAAGGAAATCAAAAGATGTAGGCATTGATGAAATTTAAGGAACCAATAGCAAATATCTAACGGCGTGACCGCTTAAGGTTGACGCGCGAGCTTTGATGATTGAAGCCATAGGGGTTAGTTGCTTAGAGCAAACAAATTATCCATGTATGCGCACGAAAGATCATTTATACGATGCGCTTTTGCACGTCGAGAAGCAGCGCGCGCGCTTCTTCGGCTGAAAGGGTTTCTACATCAACGCCGCGCAACTCGTCAAGCAAGTTTTGATTCGTAAACTCAAAGAGCGTGCTTTGCAGGGCAAACGCGCCCTTCCGAGCGCGGCGTGTGGCGCGCTGCAAAGCTTCCGTTCCGTTTTGTGAAGCGCCGTCAGTGTTCGTCTCCGTGGGCGATGAATTCGCGCCGTCTGAAACCTTCGCGTCTTCAGCAAACACATCGAGTTCGTAGTGTTCGAGGCGAGCAAGAACGTCGCGCGCGCGCGCGATCACGCCCGGTGGAAGTCCAGCGAGGCGCGCCACTTCGATGCCATAGGATTTTGAAGCACGCCCGCGCTCCAGCCGATAAAGGAAAATGACGTCGCCGTTTTGTTCCGCCGCACGAATCTGATAGTTCTGCGCGCCCGGCAAGCGTTCAGCGAGTTCCGTCAATTCATGGTAATGAGTAGCGAAGAGAGTTTTCGCCGCGTGCGAGGGAGAATCGTGGAGATGTTCGGCAACGGCCCATGCGATTGATAAGCCGTCGAATGT
>JACDAW010000149.1 GCA_013695245.1 Pyrinomonadaceae bacterium
AACCTGAGCCATAGACGATGGCGTTGCAAGGCGTCGAGACAGGCAGCATGAAGCCGAGGCTTGCGCCCATCGTCGCGCCGAGCGCTGGTTCCAGCGGATCGACTCCCTGCGCTTTCGCAATGGCGATCACGACCGGCACAACCATGTTTGCCGAAGCCGTGTTCGACGTCGCTTCCGAAACAATCGTGGCGGTCAAAACGGAAGCGAAGAGCAAACCGAGTCCGCCGTTGACGGGCAACAATCCGGTCATGCCGCGCCCGATTGCTTCCGCGAGTCCCGTCTGAAACGACAAAACGCCGAGCGTGAATCCGCCACCGTACAAGAGCACCACGCCCCAATCGATCTTCACCGCTTCTTCCCAAGTGATCGCACGCTCGCCTACACTATCTCCGGGCAGTAAGAACAACAGCGCCGCGCCCACAACAGCCGCAACCGCTTCCGGCACGCTGCGATTGATCGCCAAATAAGCGAGACTTCTCTCGCCCGCCGCGAGCGCGACGAATCCCGGCACAACCCACAACGTCACCGCGACGGCAAACGCCGCGAGCGTCGATTTCTGCCCGCGCGTCCACGCGCCGAGTTGCGCGCGTTCGCGTTGCAGCATCTCGCGGCTGCCCTCTATTTCGCGCACTCCGGCACGACAGAA
Source organism: Pyrinomonadaceae bacterium (assembly GCA_013695245.1). Classification (GTDB taxonomy): domain Bacteria; phylum Acidobacteriota; class Blastocatellia; order Pyrinomonadales; family Pyrinomonadaceae; genus JACCYN01. The sequence continues at coordinate 647 of JACDAW010000149.1, forward strand.
ACGGTTGAGGTAAAAAGCAAGAAAGAGAAAGAGGCAGACGACAACAGGCACGCCGATAATCATCCACTTGAAAAATGAAAACTCGAAGCCCGTGAGTTGACGTATGAAGCCAAGCCCGATCACGTTCGGCGGCGTTCCAATCGGCGTCGCCAGTCCGCCGATGGACGCGGCAAATGATGTCATCAACATCAAGCCCGTCGCGTAGCGTCGATTGATTACGCTTCCGCCTTCCTGCTCGTTGCGAAAGAGAAATGAGAGGATGCCAAGCCCAATGGCGAACATCATCGCCGTCGTGGCCGTGTTTGAAATCCACGCCGAGATGAACGCCGTCACCGCGCCAAACGCGAACAGGATTCTACCGGGACGCGCGCCGACCCAGGGCAGCGCGAGCACGCCAAAAGCCAAACGCCTGTCAAGGCGGTGCAAAAAGATCGCACGCGCAAGCATAAACGACCCGATAAAGAGAAACATCAACGGATCGGCAAACGGCGCGAACACATCCTTCGCCGGAGCCACGCCCAGCACAACACACGCGCACGCGCCCACAAGCGCCGTCACCGGAAGCGGAAGCGACTCGGTTATCCACAACACCACAACCGCCGCCATCACCGCCGCGAGTCTGTGCGCCTCTGGCTTGAGCGCGGGCAAAGGCAGCAGCAACACAAACAGAAACAACGCCGGAGCGAGCACAAATCCCGCTCTTCGACGCCACACCTCAAGCCGCGCTTCTCTTTCGCTAATCTGTTCCATCGTTTGAAGGCAAAAGGAAAATTAAATACTCACCCAGTATCATCCTCAATCATAATTGAACTGCTCAAGGGGACAGAAGAGCGTTAGCGGGATAAACTTCCGACATCAAGAGACCCTGGTGATCAGGGACTCGTCTTAGATAGCCTTCAACGGTTTTACTGCAGAGCTTGCTGCGTGTAAGGGTACTAGCTATACGACGCCGCGAAAGTTGTATATAAAACAACAAACATAGTCTGCAACTATGCAGAACCCGCTTATGCTCTAAAAAGGAGATCTTGATGAAGAAGCAAATCGATCGGGGTGCCAGCGCCCGGTTAGGCGAACTAATAGATGACTGCATAAAAATTTTCGGACCAGGATGGGAGGGCGCGAATCTTCTCTTTAAGAGATCATTAGAAAATGAAAGCTTTTGGACGAGTTCAAACAAGTGCTGACCGACACTTTAAGTCGCCGCAATCCCTTCATTCCTCTTACCCTCGTCTTTATCGTAAGCTATTTTTGGTACAAGAAAACAGATATTTTCTTTTTAAGAGGTATCCGGATGCGATGGTGTCCGCTTCCTCGGCAGTGCCGCCCGGCGCGCGGAGCTAACCGGTCAGGTGTCGGTTTCCAATATCTCATGAGAGTTGTTGAATGAGTCTAGTGCCTCCGCCGCAGTCTTAGCACCCCTTTGGTCAACGTTGACGTAGCGGGCGAAAGTGATTCACTGGGTGTGACCCGAGATTTTCAGTAGTGTCCTAGTTTGGCTTCTTGAGTCGCATAAACAAAGCTTGAGAATTTCAAACTAGGACACTGGGAGATTTTCATGGTCTTAGCAGGCGGCTCGACGGCCTCCCGGTTCTGGTCGACGCCGTAGACTTCGTAACCGTTTTGGAGAAAATAGACGAGATTGCGTCCCGCGCCGCAGCCCGCGTCCAGAATGCT